>JBDNIR010000148.1:0-12017 GCA_041688195.1 Marinobacter sp. | reverse complement strand
GGTCGGCCAAACCAGGCCCGCCCCACAGAAGTGAATGGAGATCCGAGCTTTTTGGCAATCTGACTCGGCCGGTACTTGAGCGCTCTCCGGCCATCAAGGCGTTTGCCTGGGCGCCGCTGGTTAAACAGGAAGACCGGGCCGAGTTTGAGCAACGGCAGCAGAGTTGGTATCCCGGTTTTGTGTTGACTGGAATGGCCGCAGTCGCTACACAACCAAGCGCGAGCTGGAGAAAATTTCCCTGACCGATGCCCTGACGGGGCTTGCCAATCGCCGACATTTTGATCTTTACATGGAGCAGGAAGTACGACGGCCCACCGTTAAAATATTTCAGGAAGATTAACGCTTGGTAGCATGGCTATACCTTTAGCCAGATAGTTGCGACCATCCGCCACCTCATCGCGACCCCGATTCTTATGATCATCAAAACCCTGTGTGATCACATTGAAAATTTGAAGCCGGTTGGTGAGTTGTTGGGGAAATAAGCCTTTTGGTATGGAGCCACTCGGCGCCGGGTCAGGCGTCGTCGTAGATGCCTTTATAGGTTTCGCGTAACTGATTTTTCTGGACTTTCCCCATGGTGTTCCGGGGCAGGCTGGCCACGAAAAAAACCCGTTTCGGCTGTTTATACTTGGCCAGGCGGCTTTTCAGAGCGGCGATGACTTCAGCCTCTTCGATCCTGGCGCCAGCTTGCGGCACGATAATAGCCGTAACGCCTTCGCCGAAATCCGGATGCGGTACGCCAATGACAGCGGATTCCAACACGGCATCCATTTCATCAATAAGTTGCTCCACTTCCTTCGGGTAGACGTTGAAACCACCGGAAATGACCAGGTCCTTGTCACGGCCTACGATATGGACGTAGCCACGCTCGTCGATCATGCCGAGGTCGCCGGTAACGAAGAACCCATCATCAAGCAGCTCTGTTTTGGTTTTCTCCGGCATCCGCCAGTAGCCGATGAAGACGTTGGGCCCGCGCACCTCCAGCATGCCGATGTCTCCTTGAGGCAGGGGCTGGTGAGTGTCGGGGTTGGTGACGCGTACTTCAACCCTGGGCAAGGGCAGTCCCACCGTGCCGGCAATGCGGTCGCTGTCGTAGGGGTTGGAGGTGTTCATGTTGGTTTCGGTCATGCCGTAACGTTCAAGAATGGCGTGACCCGTACGTTTTTCGAATTTCCGGTGGGTGTCTACCGTCAGCGGGGCGGAGCCCGAGGTGAACAGTCGCATATGGCAGGTGAGTTCCGGGGTCAGACGGTCATCCTGCAGCAGGCGGGTGTAGAACGTTGGCACGCCCATCAGGGTGGTGCCGTCCGCCATTGCGTCGATGACGGTATCGACGTCAAATCGGGACAGGAAGTACAGGCTGGCGCCGGACATCAGAATCACGTTGCAAGCGACAAACAGGCCGTGGGTGTGGAAAATCGGCAGCGCGTGAATCAGCCGGTCGGCATCGGTAAAACGCCAGGTTTCCATCAGGGTTTTGGCATTTGATCCCAAGTTTTTGTGAGTCAGCATGGCGCCCTTGGACCGGCCGGTCGTGCCCGAGGTATACAGGATAGCAGCCAGATCCGTTTCGGTGCGGTGTTCAATCCTGTCAAATGGTTCTGCCCTGGCTGCAGTCTCCATCAGCGAACCGTCGCCTTCGATACCCAGAGTGGCCACCTGCGGACAGTTGGTGTCGGACGCTATCTTGCGGGCGTCGGCAAGGGACTCGGGCTGGCAGACAAACAGTGCCGGCTCCGCGTCGCCTAGAAAATAGCCGATTTCCGCTGCGGTGTATCCGGTATTCAGGGGCAGGTAGACTCCGCCCATACGCAAGCAGGCCAGGTACAGCAGAACGGCCTCGGGGCTCTTATCCACCTGCACGGCGACCCGGTCACCGGGTTTAACACCCAGGGCGGTCAGTGCGCCAGCCAGCCGGGCACTTATGGCAAGAGCATCGGCGTAGGTGAAGTCGCGCCCTTCCGGAGTAATGATAAACGGGGATTGGTTGCGGGCGCTCATGCGCTGGGCAAAAGTCTCAAACAGGTTGTGGTTCATTTTTCGGTTTCTCCTTTGAGCAATTTGCGCCCACGCCGACTCAGGTCACGAACACCAGAGGAGCATGTAATGGTGCCATCGGTGGTGTACTGCTCATGGTTGCGTTCAATGTTGTCCAGCACGTAGAGGTAGTTCACCATCAGCCCGGCGGACTGCTTCATGCCTTTGCCGGAGGTGTCACCCAGCCAGTTGATGCGGTGTAGCTCGGCGCCGTTACCGAGATGGAAGCGGGCAACCGGATTGAGGGGTTCCCCCCTTGCATTTTTTTCCTTCAGCAGATAGCGAGCCGCCAGCGGCTTGATGACGCTTCCCAGTCGTTCCGCCACGGCTTCGTTCTGTAACCACTCAGGATCATTCAGGTGCTTGAGCACTTCCTGGGCCTCGGGCTCAAGCAGGCCGATATTGTCGCTGTAGGTGCTTTCAAGCCAACTGCGGAAGGCTGGCATGGGTGACAGCGTGACAAAGTTCTTCAGGCTGGGCAGTTCCAGCTTGAGCTCTTGTACGACCTGTTTGATCAGGAAATTGCCAAACGAAATACCCTGTAAGCCCACCTGGCAGTTGCTGATGCCAAAGAAGGCGGCGGTGTCTGCTGATTCCGCGTTGTCAATGTCGTAGCGATCACTGGCAAGAATGGCCTGGATCTGATCCGGCAGGCGCTTGGTCAGTGCGACCTCCACGAAGATCAGAGGTTCATCGCCAATGGCCGGGTGGAAGAAGCCGAAACAGCGTCGATCCCTGGCGTCGAGGCGACGGCGCAAATCATCCCAGTCCTGGATTTTGTGGACCGCCTCATACCGGATTATTTTTTCCAGAATGGTGGCTGGCGTGTTCCAGTCAATGCGTTTGAGCACCAGAAAGCCACGATTGAACCAGGAACCGAACAGGTGAATAAAATCGGAATTGATGGCCTTGAAGTCGGGGTGATCCGCCATCAGCGCCAGCAGGTCTTCCCGCATGCGGACCAGTTCGTGAGTACCGCTGCTCGCCAGATTCAGACGCCGCAGCAACTCCTGACGCAGCGGTTCACAGGCCTCGAACAGGGTTTCGAGGTTGTCGTTAGTGCGCGACGTTTTGTAGGCGGCGTAGGCTGCATCAATCTGGTCCGGTTCGGCGGAAAACTTTAAAGCCAGCTGCTCAAAGAACAGCCGCTTTTGCTGCTCATCCAGCAACGAGTAGATCTCCAGTACCCGGCTCGCCAGCGCGATACTGGAGGCCTCGCCATCGCTCTTCAGCAAAGCCTGGCAGGCTTCGGTCAGATGGCTGTGGTCAAAGTGGTGGTTTTTGCCCAGCCGCTTGTGCAGCAGTGACTCACGCTGGGTAATGTTATTAAACAGTTCCTGCAAAAAACTCATGTTCATAGTGGTTCAACCTTTTATCAGGAATCCATGAGCAGATCAGGCAGCCAGGTGACGATCCCTGGGAAAATACACAGCAGTACAATAGCGAGCATCATGCAAAGGGCGTAAGGCAGGCTGCCCATCAAAATGTCTCGTAGGGCAATGTCCGGCGCTATACCCTTGATAATGAAAAGATTGAGTCCGACCGGCGGTGTAATGAGGCCGATTTCCAGGTTGATGGTCAGGATGACTGCAAACCAGTAGGGATCAAAATTGGCGGCGAGGATGATCGGCAGCAGTATCGGTGCCGCCATGACAATGACGGCCACGGGTGGCAGAAAGAAACCGGCGACCAGCAGGAACAGATTGATGACGCCCATCAGAACCCATCGATTGACCTCAAGGTCGGCAATGGCGCCAGCCACGGTCTGGGTGATGAACAGAGACGACAGGGCAAACGCGAAGATTTCGGCAGTAGCAATGATCAGCATGATCATCACGCTTTCCCGCAGGGCATCCCGCATGATGATGGTGATCGGTTTTACCTGCCACATCCGGTAGACAATAATGGCCAGGGCAAGACACAGGAACGCGCCGACACCGGCGGCTTCCGAAGGCGTAGTAACGCCGCCGTAAAGGGCAAACAGAATCCCCATGACCACAATCAGGAACGGCAGTACCCGCACCAGCGCCTTCATATTGCCTTCGACATTGGCCTTGATATTGGCAGCAGCTTCCGCGACCGGGTTAGGGCTGTCATAGCCACCGGCCATCTTGCAGGCGATCAGTGTCCAGAGCATAAAAAGGCCCGCCAGCATCAGGCCGGGAACAGCACCGGCGATAAACAGCCGTCCGATCGAAGTTTCCGTTGAGATGCCGTAGACAATCATGGTGACCGAAGGCGGAATAAGAATACCCAGGGTACCGCCTGCAGCAATACAACCTGCCGCGACACCGTCGGGATAACCGCGCTTGCGCATCTCCGGAATGCCGAGTTTACCGATGGCGGCACTGGTGGCCGGGGATGAGCCGGACAGCGCAGCGAATATGGAACAGGCGGCAATATTGGAGATCGCCAGGCCGCCCGGGAGCTTGCCCATCCACAGATCGAGAGAGCGATAGAGATCACGCCCTGTGGGGGAGGACGCTACCGCCGCGCCCATCAGAATAAACATCGGAATCGCCACGAAGCCGAAGGACGCCATGTTGCTGAAAAAGGTTTCGCCGAAGTAAATAAGTTCACCCATGCCCCTGTCGAGGACCAGTGCGCCCAGCGATACTGCGCCGAGAGCAAAGGCGATGGGTGTGCCGATGGCCATCAGGACCAGAAGCGCGATAACAACCAGAATGCCACTGGTAACGGGATCCATAGTCAAGACTCCCCACGAAGAATTTCAGCCACGTACTGCAGTGACAACTGGCTGGCGCCTACGGCCATTGGCAGGACGGCTGGCCAGAGAATCGGATTCCACGCAGTGCCTGTGGTCCAGCCCATGCTGAAGGCCTCGTAAAAGTAGTACCAGGAGCCGTAGGCAAGGGCCAGGCAGAAGCCAAGGCCAACCAGTTGGGCAGCAAGTTGCATGATGCGTTTGGGCAACCCGCTGAGTGAGTCTGGTAAGACAGTGACGGCTACGTGGCCACCGGTTTTCAATACATAAGGTGTGCCGAGCAGCATCGCTGCAGTAATGGCAAAAGTAGTGAACTCGGTCTGCCAGACTGTGCTTTCCACGAGGACATAACGCACAAACACCATGTGGACAACGGCCAGAACGCCGAGCGCGAGCAGTGCTGCGGCCAGCAGGGCGGTTGCGACAGAGAGTGTATCCATGCACCGGATGTAACTGCCAATCACGGTGCGCTCTGATGTTTTGGAAAGATCATAGGGTTGGGACATGCGGACCCCCGGAAAGCCATATGGTCGACGTGCAGTCTCGACGAGACCCACTCTGGCGGTTAAAAAAGGCCGGAGCCGAAGCTCCGGCGAGTGTCTCTGGTTAACGAATTAACCAGACGAGACACCAGGAGGGCTGTTCTTACTTCACTTGCGACTTACTCGACTGCCAGAGCGGCATCAATGAGAGCCTGTCCGTTTGGCACGTTCTCGGCGAAGGTTTTGTAGGCACTCTTCTGGGCGATATCGAGCCAGGCGTTGTAGTTTTCTGACGTCATATTGACGACTTCAACACCGTTTTCCTTGAATACGTCGATCATCTTCTGGTCTAGGCCAGCTGCCTCTTGTGCAAAGTAGGCTTCGGCTTTTTCGCCAGCCGCCGTCAGCGCGGCCTGTTGCTCTTCATTGAGTTTGTCCCAGCTTTGTTCGGAGATCAGAATCGGCTCATACATAAACCAGAGCGCGTTCTCACCGGGCGCGGTCAGGCAGGTAACCTGCTCATAGATGCGGTAGGAAACGAATGAACCAGAGGATGTATTGGCGCCATCCAGCACGCCAGTTTGCATGGCAGTGTAAATCTCGGAGGACGGCATTGAGGCGATTGATGCACCGGCCGTTGCCAGCATCTCGTCAAAGGCCGGGCCGGCCGCGCGCAGGGTTTGTCCCTCCACTGTCTCAGGGGAGGTAATGCACCGTTCACTGGAAGCGAAACCGCCGGCGAGCCAGGCATCCGCAAGTACACGGGCACCGGCGTCATTGATGACCTTCTTGATCATATCCATGAATTCTGAATCATTGAGACGCTGGGCACGCTCGTGGCTGCGGACCAGGCCGGGCATCAATGTGGCGGAGAACTCCGGATGTCGTCCGCTGGCGTAGTCGAGAGGGAATGCGGCCATGTCCAAACGGCCACGAACCAGTGCGCCCCACTGCTCTTTGGCCTTGAACAGCGACTGACCCGGGTACACCTGAATTTCGAGGTCGACGTTGGCTGCGTTGACTTCTTTGGCCATCAGCTGAACCATCTCATCCCTTACATCACCTTTGCCACCGGGAAATTGATGAGAAGCACGTAAAACGGTTTCTGCGGAAGCGGCGCTGATCAAAGCGAGAGACAAGCCAGTAGCGGCCGCCATCTTGAGGATAGGGTGTTTCATTTTGGTCTTCTCCGAACGGTTTGTTGTTGTGTAGTATTCATCAGAAAGACTGATGTATATATCAATAGCGCTTGTATATACTTGTGTCAATTTGTATCGACGAAAGTATCATGTGCTTTTCGGCATTTGATAAGTGGGTTCTGACGGAAGGAGCAGGCGTGAAGCGTTCGAGCACTCAGAAACTCAAGGATGCCCTGGAAGACGACATTATCAACGGGCGTCTGATGCCCGGTGTCCGGCTCGACCCGGAGGAGCTGGCGCTTAAGTTTGGTGTCTCGCGTACACCGATCCGGGAGGCGATTCAGCAATTGGCGGTCAGCGGTCTGGTCACGGTGGAGCCAAAAAAAGGCACTTTTGTCGCCAAGGTGGGCATTGAGCAACTCATTGAAATGTTCGAGGTGATGGCCGAGCTGGAAGGTATGTGTGGTCGCCTTGCGGCCCGTCGCATCAGCGCTGTCGAACTCGCGAACCTGGCTTCAGCCCTGGCACGATGTGAAGAAGCAATCAATCAGGGAGACTCCGATGAGTACTATTACGAAAACGAAGATTTTCATAACTGTATCTATCGGGCGAGCCATAACACCTTCCTCGCCGAAGAAACCCGACAGCTCAAACAGCGTCTGAAGCCCTACCGGCGGCTGCAGTTGCAGGTGCGACAGCGTATGGTGAACTCGATGCGGGAGCATTGCGAAATCTATGGTGCAATTGAGTCGGGAAATGCGGACCTGGCCGAGGACCGCCTCCGTCAACATGTTCTGATTCAGGGTGAACGATTCAGCGACTTTGCTTCCGGTGTGAAGACGTTCTCACTGCAGGCCGAAAAAGCAGTTGAGGAAGCGAAAGGGTGAAGTCTGTTTATCCACCGTCGGCGGTATCTAACATTGTGCTCATCGGTATGCCGGGTTCCGGTAAGAGTACAGTGGGAGTTTTGCTGGCAAAGCGCCTGGCTTTTGGATTCGTGGACACCGATCTGTTAATCCAGGCGGCAGAAGGGCGCACATTGCAGGCGATCGTTGATGGCGACGGCTACAGGGTGCTGCGAGGCATTGAGCAGAGGGAGTTGCTGGCTCTGGAGTTGGAGCGCCACGTCATCGCCACCGGCGGCAGCGCCGTCTACAGTGCCGAAGCAATGTCGCACCTGCGGCAGAGTAGCACCATTGTGTTTCTCGAGGTCACGCTGGCGACGGTGGAGCAACGAATTGGAGATTTCAGCCTGCGGGGTATTTCAAAGCGAGGCGACCAGTCCATCGCAGAGCTGTTTGCCGAGCGTCATGAACTTTACTCCCGCTCTGCGGATGTGGTTATTGCCAGCGACGGTCTGAGCCATGAGCAGGTGTGTGACCAGATCATCGAAGCGTTAAACCAGACAGCATATTAGGCCAGCTTCGGCACGCGTTTGATGCCCCTGCGAATAGCTTTTTCAAGGACGGAGTGAATCAGTGTGCCGGTGAAAGGGATTATCTCGTCAAAGGAAATGGTGTAATTGATTCGGGTCTGACCGTCACTGGTTTCAGACAAGCGGATGCGAGCCTGATGGTGTCTGATCGGGCTCAGGCTGGTAATGGTGTATTCAATCAGGCTGTCAGGCTCAAAACCGGTCACTGTCTCTTCCAATGCAATCGGTCCGATACCAATCTTGCGAACCGAGCCAAGGCCGTTTGGATCGGCCTGGTCGCTGTCCTTGATGCGCTTTACCGGCGCGCCCAGCAACTCGCCAAACCGCTTGTGATCGGAAAATAACGCAAAAACCCGGTCCTGGGGAACATCAAAAGTGTCTTCAATCTGGATGGTATAGGTCGCCATGGTGGTGCCTTGTCTGATTTTTTGTTCTGACTCGCTAGCGCACAGCCTATCGAGTTATGGATAACAACAACAGGTGTCATGTGTTATATCAGTTTCAGTGTCGGCTGGTGTGACGATAGTCTGTTGGCGACAGCCCCATCACTTTCTTGAACAGCCGCGAAAAATAATAATTGTCATCGTAACCCAGGTGAGAGCTGATTTGGGTGAACGAAAGGTCTGTGGTATCCAGCATCTGGCAGGCCTGTTCCACCTTCAGGTGCAGGAAATGCTGGATCGGTGACACGCCGGTCAACTCGTGGTAACGGGTGGCAAAGTGCGTAGCGGACAGTCCGGTGAGGTCTGCCAGCTGGCGAAGGCTTACCCGCTCATCAAGATGTTCCCGCATGAAATTGTGAATGATGTCCAGGTCAGGCTGTTGTGATTGTCCGGACTCGCCGATGCTCAGGGGGATGGCAGCCAGCAATTGACGCAGCCGGTTGGCCACATGCACCAGTCCGGGTGTCCGGAAACCCGTTTGTCGCACCGATAGCAAACCGTTGAAGTCCACCAGCAAACGGGGCTGCCGCCCGGGGTGGAGAATGCGAACACCGTCTGTGAACCCCATGTGCTGACGGAAATCTACCGCCAGTGGCCCGGTGTAATGCACCCAATGGATAGTCCAGGGGTTTTCCGGTACCGCCGTGTAGCGGTGGGCAGCGCCTGCCGGTAACAGCACCAGATCTCCCGCTTTCACCACGCAAGGCTCATCCTCGATGCTGAGAAACGCCTCCCCTTCCGTGCAGAGTATTAAAAGATCGTCGTTATGGTGCTCGCGGTGCATGTGGTGGCCCGCCGCCCGCCGATAGTGCCCAAACGCCAGTGGATAAAGCTCCCGAGTCAGTGGATGCCTGGAGAGTGTTTTGATGACAGGGTCCGGGATGACGTAACGGATGCTGTCCGCTGGCACTGGCCATTGGGAGGTTTTGGTCATGGACACAGTAATCCTGTTTTGATTTCGAAAGATAATCCATCACGGACGAAATTTAGTCAATCATATAGCAGTCTCGTCCTGTGCTAGGATCTAGGTAAACCTGAGGGCAATGTCCCCCAATGATCACTACAACAACGATAGGGAACCCTATAGTGAAGACTGTACCTCTATACATCGGTGGTGAATTCGTCGAAAGCCAGACCGAGCAGTGGATCGACGTTACCAACCCGGCCACCAACGAAGTTATCGCCCGTGCGCCCTGTACGACAGATGCCGAAATGCGCCGCGCGATTGACCATGCTGGCGAAGTCTTCAAGTCGTGGAAGGAAACACCGGTATCCGAGCGTGCCCGTGTGATGATGCGTTACCAGGCCCTGCTCAAAGAGCACCATGACGAAATTGCCGAAATTCTGTCCCAGGAAACCGGCAAGACGTTTGAAGATGCAAAAGGCGATGTCTGGCGCGGTATTGAAGTGGTCGAGCACGCTGCCAACATCCCGTCCCTTATGATGGGCGAGACTGTCGAGAACGTCGCCCGTGAAATTGATACCTATTCCTACATCCAGCCACTGGGTGTTTGCGCTGGCATCACACCGTTCAACTTCCCGGCCATGATCCCGCTCTGGATGTTCCCCATGGCCATTGCCTGCGGCAACACCTTCATCCTGAAGCCGTCAGAACAAGACCCGCTGACGCCCACCCGTCTGGCGGAATTGTTTGAACAAGCTGGCGCGCCCAAAGGCGTATTGCAGGTGGTTCACGGTGGCAAGGAGCAGGTCGATATCCTGCTGACCGATCCCGCCGTCAAGGCGGTGTCTTTCGTGGGTTCCGTGCCTGTTGGCCGTTACATCTATGAAACCGGCACCAAGAACATGAAGCGGGTACAAAGCTTTGCAGGCGCCAAGAACCACATGGTTATCCTGCCGGATGCCGACAAACAACAGGTCGTCAAGGCCCTGGTGGGTGCCTCTGTAGGCGCTGCCGGTCAGCGCTGCATGGCGATTTCGGTTGCGGTCTTTGTGGGCGAAGCCCAGGAATGGATTCCCGATGTTAAAGCGGCGCTGGCAGCCGTCAAACCCGGCGCTTGGGATGACAAGGGCGCCAGTTATGGGCCGTTAATCAGCCCCAAGGCCAAGAAGCGGGTGGAATCTCTGATTGCCCAGGGCGAAGCTGAAGGTGCCAACCTGCTGCTGGATGGCCGTGGTTGTGAAGTGCCAAGTCTGCCTGATGGCAACTGGGTTGGCCCCACTCTGTTCTCTGGCGTCAAGCCGGATATGGAAATCTACAAAGAAGAAATATTTGGCCCGGTTCTGGTTTGCATGGAAGTAGACACCTTTGGTGGTGCCATTGAGCTGGTCAACAACAGCCCTTACGGCAACGGTACCTCTCTGTACACCAGTTCCGGTGGTGCTGCCCGTCGTTACCAGCATGAAATCGAGGTTGGTCAGGTAGGTATCAACGTGCCCATCCCGGTGCCCCTGCCATTCTTCTCCTTCACCGGCTGGAAGGGTTCTTTCTACGGTGACCAGCACGCCTACGGCAAGCAAGCGGTTCGGTTCTATACGGAAACCAAAACCATCACCGCGCGCTGGTTTCACAAAGACGCCGTCGCGGAAACCAACTTTTCCATTCGTATGCGGTAAGGGGAGCGCCCATGAACTTCGATCTGACCGAGGACCAGTTAGCGTTTCGGGATGCCGCCAAAGCCTTTGCCGAAAAGGCTATGGCGCCCCACGCTGCGAGATGGGATGCGGAACACGAATTTCCGGTGGACGTGATCAGGGAAGCTGGAGAGATGGGGTTCTGCGGCATTTACACCCCGGAAGCCCAAGGCGGTATGGGATTGTCCCGGCTGGATACCACGGTGATTGTGGAAGAGTTGGCGGCGGCTTGTCCGTCTACGGCGGCCTATATCACCATTCACAACATGGCGGCCTGGATGGTTGCCATGTTCGGTAACGCCCACGTACAGGATACCATTGCTCCGCGCATGGCCAGTGGTGAGTGGCTGGGCTCTTACTGCCTGACTGAGCCCGGCGCGGGGTCGGATGCAGGCAATTTGCGCACGAAAGCTGTGAAAGATGGGGATGATTATATCCTGAACGGCAGCAAGGTTTTTATCTCTGGTGCTGGCAGTACCCAGGTATTGGTGGTGATGGCCAGAACGGGCTCGCCTGACAGCGGCGCCAAGGGCATCAGTGCCTTTGCGGTGCCAGCGGATAGTGACGGCATTCATTACGGCAAGGCGGAAGAGAAAATGGGCTGGAACAGTCAGCCCACCCGGCAGATTACGTTCGAAAATGTACGGGTACCGGCACAGACCCGTCTGGGCGAGGAAGGCGACGGTTTCAAGATCGCCATGAAAGGCCTCGACGGCGGCCGTCTGAATATTGCCACCTGCTCTCTGGGCGGCGCCCAGGCGGCGTTATTGCGAAGCCGCAATTATATGCATGAGCGTAAGCAGTTCGGGCAACCTCTGGCGGGCTTCCAGGCATTGCAGTTCAAGCTGGCGGACATGGCTACGAATCTGGTGGCGGCCCGGCAAATGGTTCGTCTTGGGGCTTACAACCTTGACCAGCGCAATCCTGAAGCCACCATGCTGTGCGCGATGGCAAAACGGTTCGCCACCGATGCCTGCTTCGAAGTGTGTAACGACGCCCTGCAGCTCCACGGCGGTTATGGCTATATCCGGGAGTATCCGCTGGAGCGTTACGTGCGAGACCTGAGGGTGCACCAGATTCTGGAGGGCACCAACGAAATTATGCGGCTGATTGTCGCCCGGCGGTTGCTGGAACCGGGGGTTGTCGAAGCCATTCAGTAGC
>JBDNIR010000147.1:0-4858 GCA_041688195.1 Marinobacter sp. | reverse complement strand
TTATTGGCATGCTTGATTGGCAGTCAATCAAGGACGATACATGAATGTAATTTCCAAGAAGCCGTTCAACGACGCCGCCCAAAAATACCCGAATGATCGTGAGGCGTTGCTGGAGATGTACAGGGTGCTGCATAGGACGGATTTCCAGACACCTGATGAATTAAAAGCGGTATTTCAATCGCTGGACAACTTCAAGTACAAGGATAAGTGGTGGGTTCTGGACGTTGGTGGCAACAATCTTCGTGTTCTTGCATTCATTCAGTTTGTGAATAAACGCATGTATATCAAGCACATTGTTAATCATGCGGATTACGACAAGCTGACAAAAAAGTATATGAAAGACCAGAATTAGAGGTAACACCATGGCACAGTTGGCAATTGTCGATGCATATCAGACATTTATGGCTACTGCTCAGCCATTGATTGATATTGATACTGAAGAGCAGTATGAGGCGGCCCTGAAGGTGCTGGAGCAGGTGCTCGAATCTGCCAGCGATACTCTGGATGAGCCGCTTAATCCTTTGATCGATATGCTCAGCCATGCGATTGAGCGGTATGAACTCCAGAATGAAGAACTGGTTTCGTTCATTAAAGAAGCCAATTCAATACCAGTGGATATCTCACTGCTGCGTACGTTGATGAGCCAGCATCATCTGACCGGCAGTGACCTGCCAGAGATCGGCGATAAGACCATGGTTTCCAAGGTTCTTAATGGGAATAGAATCCTGAGTCGCCAGGCCATCGAGAAACTTTGTGAGCGTTTTGATCTAAGGCCTGCCATGTTCTTCGGTGACTAAATATGGTGCCTCGGGGTCAGACCCCAATGCATTTCACCCGGCAAAATGCACTGGGGTCTGACCCCAAGCTCCTAACACGCTAGAATGCTTGCGAACGTTTCTCGGGGAGCATGACATGCAAGCAAGCGCCAACATGGTTTACCAACTGAAAGTCACTCTGGCGGGAGCGCGGCCACCGATCTGGCGGCGGCTTCTGGTCGATCCGTCCACATCATTCCGGGACTTGCACCGTATCATCCAGGTAGCAATGGGGTGGCATGGCGCGCATCTGCACTTGTTCCAGACTCAAGACCGTCGGGTTATCGGAGACCCGGAAGAGGACATGGACGGCTTTCTGAACCTTACCGATGAAGCCCAGGTGCAGCTCGATAGCGTTTTCCGGCGTGAAAAGCAGTGGGTGCGCTACGAGTACGACTTTGGCGATGGCTGGGAGCACACTGTGCTGCTGGAGAAGATTCTGCCTGGCAACGACAACCAGCCTCTGCCGCGCTGCATTAAAGCGGTACGTCAATGCCCGCCCGAAGATGTCGGTGGTCTGCATGGGTTCTATGAGTTCGTTAAGACGATGGAAGATGCCACCCACCCCGAACACGAGGCTGTTCGGGAATGGATGGATGGCTACTCCTTCGAGCCTGAGTTCACGGATCTTGACCAGATTAACGATGACTTGCTCCATCGCGACGAGTTCTTCGCAGATAGTGATGTCGTATTCGCCCAGGCGGATTTTCAGGGCCTGAGCCCCAACCAGGTTCACGAATTACTGCAGAATCCGCTGGACTGCCCGTCTATATTTACAGCAAAAATGGACAAACCCAGGGCGATGGAAGAGCTGGATGCCTCGCCCATCCTGCTGGCACTCCGGGCACTGATTGGTGAACTGCAGGGCAAGGGCATTCGCCTGACGCCCAAAGGCAACCTGCCACTAAAAGTAGTGATGGCCATACTGGAAGCCGGCGGTGAAGCGCTGCAGCCGCCCCACATTCGCAGCGGGTTGGCTCCCATTCGTTCCGAGGAGCATGTGCTCCCAGTACATCTCACCCGCATGTTGGCGGAACTTGCAGGCTTTACCCGAAAGGAAAAAGGTCGGCTGTTATTGAAAAAAACGGTAGCCAAGCGGGTCGATAAAGGCGATTGGCTCGGCCTTTATCTCGATCTTCTGGCTGTAGGCTTTCATCAGTTCAACTGGGGATGGATGGATCACTACCCGGATCTTGAGGGTATCCAAACGGTCGGGCCTTTTGGCCTGTGGCTGCTGGCCCGCCATGGCGGCGAGTGGCAACCGGTTAAGGCATACCTGCAACAGCCACTCGATGCATTCCCGGCATTGCTGGATAATACCGCACCGCTGGCCTACGCCACCCCGGAGGATCAGGTTTACTGGGCGCTGCACTCAAGAATGATCAAGCTGTACGAGTTATTCGGCCTCCTCGAACTCAGCCCCCTTCATCCGGATACCAGAAACTCCGGCGAACAGCTGGTCAAACGCACCCCACTGTTCGAGGCCCTGTTCAGACCATAATGGGGTCTGCTTTGGGGTCTGACCCCAGGGGGTCTGCTTTGGGGTCTGACCCCCTGGGGTCAGACCCCAAAGCGGGCCTGCATCCGCTCTTGAAACGCCTCAGTTCCAAGCGGCTTACCAGCAATAGCGGCATATCGAATCCTATCGTCCATGCCTTCCGGGGCCGGGCTGGCGACAAAGGACCGATAACGTTCAAGTCGCGTGGCCGGGACCGTATGGTAATTCAGGTAACAGGCGTGGGGCGTGTGCCACCTTGCTTTCAGCCCGTAGCCATGGCACCGATAACTGGACCACTGATAATCCCCTGCATCCTGCACCATTTCTGCCTTTACCGGGTTCAATTCGATATACCGCTGGCACTGCAGAAAATAGCTCTCGGTATCCACCATACAAGACTTGAATCGCCCCTCCCAAAGGGTACCCGAGCGTTCGTATTTGCGATTGAAATACTGGGCATAACGCTGGCCAACTGCCTTCATGAACAGGGACAGCGACTGATCAGCGCGCGGCGTGACCAGAAGGTGGGTGTGATTACTCATCAAAACCCAGGCATGGATGTCAACCTCATGCTCTTCCCAGTAACGGGAGAGAAACGCCGCATAGCTAGCTCTGTCTGCAAAATCCTGAAAACAAACTTGCCGGTTGTTCCCCCGCTGAATTACATGCTGGGGTATTCCGGCCGGACAAATCCTCGGTTGGCGGACCATATCACATTCCTTGTGAACTGAATTGTAGGTGCCATAATGTGCCCCACTCGACCATCAATTTCAAGTCGGGGTCAGACCCCAAATTCCCCTGACCCCAAATTTCCCAAAGTATCATTCCAGTTATCTTGTGATATGATCGGTATGATCAATATGGTTGGAGGTGGTTATGATTACGGAGACCAGTGCGGTTAAGTTCCGGCAGAACCTTGGTGAGATGATTAACCAGGTGCAGTACCGGCACGATAGTGTGCTGATTAAAAAGGACGGTAAGCCGGTGGCTGCTCTAATTGATGCTCGATTGTTCGGGCGAATCAGAAGAATGGAAGAACGCTTTGAGGCTCTTAGTGCGCGATTGGAGAAAGGATTCACCGGTGTGCCCCAGGAGGAGGGGTTTCGGGAAATCGAAGAAGCGATTATCGAAGAACACTCCGGAAATTGACAGGAAGAAACACAGGGATGGTATCTATTCAGACAGTACTTGACACTAATGTGATCATTTCCGGCATGGCGTATCCCGCCAGCGTGCCCGGAAAGATCATGCAAGCCTGGCGTAGCGGGGCAATCGAGGTTTTTCTTTCCGAGTATATTCTGGATGAAGTTCGCAGGGTTTTACCGAGACTACGCCACAGGCATGGGCTGTCTGACGCAGAGATTGACGACCTTGTCGATATCCTGGGATTGCTGGCAGAACTCATTGAGCCCACGCCCCTGCCGTTGGATGCAGTGAGAGACAACAAAGACACGCCGGTGCTCGGAACTCTGATAACGGGGATGCGGGAGCACTCGGTGGATTACCTGATAACCGGCGACAAAGATCTGCTTGCTTTAAAGGAACACTATCCAGTTACGACGCCGATGGAGTTCTGGAGAAGGCACGGCGGTTTGTAAATTCAGGGTCAGACCCCAAGACATTTGACCCGGCAAAATACATTGGGGTCTGACCCCAAACTCACAATTTATGCCGCTAGCAAAGAATCCCGACGCTAACATTCTTTCATTCTATGTCGCCACACCGGAACAAGCTAAGGCGCGATCGGAAGTTTAAGAGGAAAAATGCGATTATGACATTGCAAGATCAGGCCAGCCAGCTCAGCAAACCGGAACTGATCCGCCTGCTCAGTGCCATCTATGGCATCGAGGATCATATCGACGACATTATCGACCGCCATCTGGCCATAGGCAAAGATGAGGAGCCGGGAGCCAATCCTGTGGTTCGAGTTCTGGCCTTCCAGATTGAGAAATTCCGGGATGATGATGAGTTTATCGACTACCGCGCCAGCACCGGATTCGCCAACCGGTTGGAGAGCGTTCTCGATGACATTGACGACCTACTTGGAACGGACGACCCTGCGGCTGCCCTAGAACTGACCGAGATGTTTTTGACGTTACCGGATACGCTCTTTGAACGAGTGGATGATTCCGACGGCAGCCTTGGAGACGTGTTTCAGGAGGCCGTTAAACAGTGGCTTTTGCTTGCGGAGGATGTCCGTGCCGCGAATCCGGAGGCGGAGTCGTGGGTTGAGAAGGTTCTGCATTACTTTCATAACAATGAATACGGTGTGTTTGACGACATCATCGCCGGTAGTAGCACCCTGCTGACGGACCAGGAGTTTCAGCAACTGGCATGGCGGTTTGAAAACGAAGCAAGGCAAGCCGTGAAAGCTAGCAACACATCGCGCCATAACCACAGCGGCGCAACGGCGCTCCATGGCCTTCAGTCCGTGGCGGAGGCCTTGTCTGATATACATCTGTATGAAACGAGCATGTTACTTCGAAGCCCTGAGCCCAACACATTGCAGCTGGATTCCCTCATTCGTTTCGCCTTGACGATCGGC
>JBDNIR010000146.1:0-8128 GCA_041688195.1 Marinobacter sp. | reverse complement strand
TCCGTCCGCCCCTCCCCCTCAATGACCAGATAACGCCAGGGCCGAAGTAAGGCGTGGTCGGGTGCTCTGGCGGCACACTGGAAAACTTGCCGCAGCACCATCTCGTCGGGAGCCGGTGCGATCAACCGGGGCTCAGAAGCTCGTTTGATTATCGCGTCAATTACATCTGTCATGGCTAGTCCTGATCGTTCAGGCAAACCGGATGATGGGGTGATCGTCTTCCGGCCCGCATTAAAATTGAGATTAGTGTCTCGTCTGGTTAACGAATTAACCAGACGAGACACCAAGTAGTAATACTGTTAACCTCTAGTCGTATATGTGCCTACGTCGATGATTTCAGTATCGTCTCACACGCCGTCGGCCCAAGTGATCGCCTTCATCGGGGGCGGGGCTTCGCAACAGCATGATGAATGCTTCGCTATCTGTGAGCAAATCCATGGTTACGGATTTACAGAATAACCCTATTGCCATTCCACCGATGCCCGACTACAAGGGCCGAATTCTTGCGTACAGTGCAACAGCTGCCATTATCGTTACTGGTCTGTCCCAGGGCATCTTCGCATCATGGATGGGTTGGTTGGTGGCTGGCGCGCTTACCTGGCCACACGTGGTCTATTATCTGACCCGGCGGACATTTCTTCGCCTTTCCCCCCGGATTCGTCAGAAAATGCTATTGGTCGATTGTGCAATCGGCGGCTCATTTGTCGGACTGATCGGCTTGGTTGCCGTTCCGAGTATCGCCGTGGTTCTGATGCTGATGTTTAGCTGTCTTATAGTAGGCGGCATTCGGCAATGGCTGTTTGGCCTTCTCCCTCTGATCATAACCATACCTGTGGGCTGCAGCCTCAACGGGCTTTCTGATTCGTTTGAGTCTCCGTTGTTGCTCAGTCTTGTTTCCATACTTACCACCGGGCTGTACATCTGTGTGACTGCATTTTATGCCCATCAACAAGCTCGCGCTCTGATGATGGCAAAAACCCAGGTTCAGAGCCAGCGTGAACAATCCATCGCTCTATCCCATAAGCTGTCTAAATACCTTTCTCCCCAGGTGTGGCAAACCATTTTCACCGGCGAGCGTGATGTGCGTCTGGAGACTCAGCGCAAAAAACTGGTGATTTTTTTCTCCGACATCAAGGGCTTTACCGAGTTGTCAGAAGAGATGGAACCGAAGGCCCTGACGGAACTGCTGAACCACTACTTCAACGAAATGTCGGAAGTGGCACTCAGATACGGCGGCACCATTGACAAGTTTGTTGGCGATTCCATCATGATTTTCTTCGGCGATCCGACCAGTCGCGGTCAGCGCGAGGATGCATCCGCCTGTGTCTCTATATGAGGTCGTTGACTTCCGTCGGGATATGGGGCCAAACCGCAGCTTCCTTGAGCATGAACACAGTGGCTTTGCTATGTACCTGGATTCCGAGAAAGTAACGAATAAAGAACGGGAAGCCATTCTCTCCGCGCTGGAAAATGCCGCCGACAGGCTACGACAGGAAGATGTCTGAAAACGCGGGCCCTACATGGACGACCTGTTACTGCCTGACAAGCCTCATGCTCGGCACTTCGCCTGCGGATGTGCTGCGCCAGGGATTGATGTCGAGCCCCCCGCGCCTTGTGTAACGGGCGCACACTGTCAGGTGTACCGGCTGGCAGCGCTGAAAAATATCACTGAAAATCGTCTCAACGCAGTGCTCGTGAAAATCCTGCTGTTGCCGAAACCCGACCACATAGCGCAATAATCCTGCCCTCGATATCCGGGGGCCGGTGTACTCAACCAATAACGACCCCCAGTCCGGTTGACCAGTTACCGGGCAATTGCTTTTCAGCAGGTGCGAGCACAGGCGTTCGGTGACAACCTTGCCGCCAGCACTGAGCTCATCGGGGCAATAGGCGTACCCGACGGTCTCCAGGGGCTCATCGTCGATCAACTCAAAGCCTTCCGGACGACCAGAAATCGCCATCGGCTTGTTGACGTCAAAAAGCGTTACGCTTACCGCCGACCCGCTGGCACTGGAAAGATCCCGCTCGATTACTTCCGCAGCTTGCCCGGGGATTGAGAACACCCTCTGATTGAGCGAATTCAGGTACAGTTTGAGAGATTTCGATTCGATCAACGAAGCCGAAGCCGCCGGTACCCGAATTTCGGCCCAGGCTACCGCAGGCACGCCGTTAGGTCTTAACCACGACAACTCCCACGCCTGCCAGAGATCTTCTCCAAACCAGGGCCAGCGACCATCCTGAAAACCGATACGGCGCCTGTTGTCGTCTCTCGGGACCGGAAATAGAAGGCCCGGGCTGTAACTGTCCGGATATTCGCTGGCTTTACCCAGCGGTGCATCATTCAATGCCATAAAAACGTCCTGATTCAGTGCCTGATCCCTTTACCGCGCTTGAGCATCCGCAGGGAAACGGCAGACAGAATAGCAATAAACAACACGATCATCCCCAATGACACACCTACGTTAACGTCGGATACTCCCAGAATGCCGTAGCGAAACGCATTCACCATATAGAGGATGGGATTCACCATGGAGACCGCCTGCCAAAATTCTGGCAACAGCTGAATCGAATAAAACACGCCGCCGAGGTAGGTCAGCGGGGTCAGTATAAACGTCGGGACGATGGATATGTCATCAAACTTGGTCGCGAGCATCGCGTTGATAAAGCCACCCAGGGAAAACAACGCTGAGGTCAGAAACACGGTCAGAATCATCACCGGTAAATTGTGAATATCAAGGCGGGTAAACGCCAGGGATAACAATGTGACGATCAGACCAACCCCCAACCCTCGAGCCATGCCGCCAGCCACGTAACCCACCAGGATAACGATGTTGGGGACCGGAGAAACTAATAACTCCTCAATACTGCGCTGAAACTTCATACTGAAGAACGAAGACACTACGTTGGCGTAAGAACTGGTGATCACCGACATCATGATCAGGCCCGGCACGATAAATGACATATAATCAAAACCGTCCATATCACCAATGCGCGAACCGATCAGGTTTCCGAAAATCACAAAATACAACGTCATGGTGACAGCAGGCGGCAACAGTGTTTGCGGCCAGATACGGGTAAAGCGGCGGACCTCACGCAGCACAATAGTCGCGAAGGCGGTGAACATTGCATGGGGAGTCATACCTGTGCCTTCCTGTCTTGGGCGTTGTCTTCGACCAACCGGAGAAACAGCTCTTCCAGCCGGTTCGCCTTGGTTCGCATACTGAGGACCTTGATGCCCAGACGCTCGAGCTCTACGAACACACCGTTCAGACCCTGGGATTTTTCAACATCCACTTCCAGCGCGCCCTCGTCATTCAGGCGTGTGGCAAAGCCTTGCAGATGCGGTGCTTCCGGAGTCACCTGGTCAGTGTCGAGGATAAAGGTCTCTACACTGAGTTGCTGTAGTAGCGCCCGTTTGCTGGTGTGTTTGAGAATTTTGCCGTGGTCAATAATGGCGATGTTACGGCACAGGGCTTCGGCTTCTTCAAGGTAATGGGTAGTGAGAATAATAGTCGTGCCCTGTCGGTTCATCTCTTCGAGGAACGTCCACATTGAGCGCCGCAACTCAATATCCACGCCAGCGGTGGGCTCGTCCAAAATCAGCAGTTTTGGCTCATGCACCAGCGCTCTTGCTATCATCAGACGGCGCTTCATGCCTCCCGAAAGCATGCGAGCCGGAGAATCGCGTTTTTCCCAGAGGCCCAGCTTACGAAGATAACGTTCGGCGGACACCTTTGCCCTGGCTAGCGGAATGCCGTAGTAGCCCGCCTGCGTGGTAATAATATCGAACACTTTTTCAAACTGGTTAAAGTTGAATTCCTGTGGCACAACGCCGAGGTTAAGCTTCGCGGCCGAAAGCTCGGTATCAATATCATGGCCAAATACCTTCACGCTCCCCGACGACTTGTTCACCAGTGAGCAGACAATGCCCAGAATGGTTGATTTACCCGCACCGTTCGGGCCCAGCAAGGCGAAAAAATCCCCTTCTGCCACGGGCAGATCAATACCCCTCAGGGCTTCAAAACCGTCGCCGTAGGTTTTCACCAGCCCGCTGATTTCTAACGCATTGCCCATAAAGCCACTCCGGGAACCGCTCGCCATCCACATTGGCCAGCCCCCACCTGTTGATTAAAAGTAAAGGTGATAAGTTGTGGCATAGCCTCAGGATTTCAAGAGGCAGGACCTTCAAAACAAGAGGGAGCGAAGAGGGCGAGGTGCTCGTAAACTTCAGGCCTGGCGGCGATTACCGCTGGGTAAAAAAGCAGATCAGGGTCATTATCGACTAGTCCCCATAAACCGCTTGAGGCTCCAGCGGGACTCACTGCCCGTCACATCAAACTGGTTTGGATTCAGTCCGTCGGTTCCGAACGGCAAACAACCTTCGATTCGCAACATTTCCTGAGGCGCCCGACCTTCATTGAAATCGGCCAGGTTGACCACTTTTGCCGACCGCAGTGGCTGTTGCTGTTGCTGTCCGTCTGTCATTACCATAATCCGCGGCCACAGGCGGCGGGATGGCGAATGGGAAACAACCACCCCGCGCTCGCCGCTGTTGAGTTCAACCAACGTGCCGGTAGGATAAATACCAACGGACTGAATAAACTGTTCTACCAGATCTTCCTGAAATTCTATGTTGCGTTGCTCGAACAACTGACTGACCGCCTGGGCCGGGGTTAGTGGCGTGTGGCCCTGACGGGGCTCAATCAGTGATTCATAGTAATCGACCAGACCTGCAATTTTAGCCAGCAGAGGAATGCGATCCCCTCTTACAGCAGCCGGAAAGCCGGAACCATTGTGGCGCTCCCGATGGCCACGAACAATACTGACAACGGCACCGGAAAGACCGGCTTCCTGAAGCCGGGAAGCCCCCCTCTCGACATAGGTTTTGAACTCGGCAAACTGCTCAACATCCAGGCAATGCTCGTTGACGATGAGCGCCTTCGGCAGATCCGCCTTGCCAACATGAGCCAGCAGACAGCCCATCGCCAGGTGATTCAGCAACCCCTCATTAAGCCCCAGGTGACGACCGCACACCAGCGCCCAGATAGACGTACTGAGGGCATACTGATAGGTGTAATCGTCGTGATCGCGCACGCGAGCCAGCCAGAGCAAAGCATCAGGATTGCGGACAACACTCGATGTCATGCTCCGGGCCACGCGGGACATCGGTCCAAAGTCCGGAATCCGGCCATCTCGCACACTCGCAACCACATGATCGACCGCCCGTTCGGCATCACCGAGAAGCTCCTGAACAAGCTTCAGCTCTTTTTTCATCGTAGAGGTGATCTGATGCTGAATCGGATTTTTAATATGAAGAGGAGGAAGCTTGAGCGTCTCCTGAGCCTTACGCTTGCCGTTACGACGGGTAAAGACCGGAGCCTTGGCCTCGTCATACTCAGCCGAGTCACGTACTTCCGCAACGTCGATCTCAACCCATTTACAGTGGGACACCAACGAGCGTATCTCATCCTGTGAGCGTATATAGAAGCCCTGGATCGGAAACGGGGTCATGTGCCACGGACGATCCAGGTCAGACACAAACATGCCGATCTCCAGATCCTGTACCGCCACTCTTCTCTGACGAACGCCCACAGTGCACCTCATTTATAGATTTGACTGCTACCCATTTTGACTGACGTAGAAAAAGAGTCCATTACAGTTTCGTATGTAGCGGTAACTGATTGACCACAGGGTGTTACCAAACATGTCACGAGGAAACAAAACGTAGCAATGTGACGGCCGTCACGTTAGCTCAGGTAGAGCCTCGGGCAACCTTCCGAGCCTGAATCGCATCAGTCCGCAAACTGAAGCCCGAAACCATCCACGGTTTTACGAACCACCATCATTTCTAGCACCGGTGCAGGAATTGGCAGCCCTTGCACCTGCACTTGTACCCGATCTCCCAGCTGGGGGGAGAAATCATCCTCTACCACTATAAAGATGCCGCCATCGGAAATATCGTGGGTCGAGAAAACTCTGGAGCCAATGTCCGGATGCTTGACGCTGACCTTTGCGTTCAGCGCGGTCCTGATATGTTCTCTGCGATCCTCTGAGTTCATTCAGCTTCACCTGTCCTGCCTTTACTTTCAAAGCCCTCAACAGCTGGACTCTCTACGGGTTTTTCCAATCGAAAGAATCATAGCACCGTTTGATGAAGTTGGAATTCCAGCCCGGAATAATTGACACTTTATTTAATTTTAATGAGAATGGTTTGTGTTTTCGATATTGATTAGACGTTAGGCGAGACAGTTGTCCGCCCACTCCCCGCTTATTTAACTGATCAGGACGATGATTATGCGAATGAAGTTTGCTGCAAGCGCGCTACTTGCACTTTCCGTGGTACCGATCAATGCCAGTGCT
Source organism: Marinobacter sp. (assembly GCA_041688195.1). Lineage (GTDB taxonomy): Bacteria > Pseudomonadota > Gammaproteobacteria > Pseudomonadales > Oleiphilaceae > Marinobacter. Next base: position 1,768 of record JBDNIR010000146.1, on the reverse strand, counting down.
GATGGCGAAGTAAACATCTATTCCTACCGTCAGGCCTTCCTTCTGGAACCGCTTCTAAACGCCTTTACCGAAGAAACCGGCGTAACAACCAACGTGGTTTTCGCAAAAAACGGTCTTTCTGAACGTCTTGAGCGTGAAGGTGACAACAGCCCTGCGGACCTTGTCATGACAGTCGACATTTCGCGACTGAGCGAACTGGTCGAAAAAGATCTGACCGCAAGCGTGAGCAATCCGACGCTTGAAGACAACATTCCTGAAAACCTTCGTCACCCTGAAGGCAAGTGGTTCGCGCTTACTACCCGGGGTCGGATGATCTATACCTCTGTTGATCGCGTTGAGGAGGGTGAAATAACGACTTACGAGCAATTGGCAGATGATAAGTGGAATGACCGTATCTGTACCCGCAGCGGCAAACACCCTTACAACATCGCGCTGATTTCCTCCATGATTGCCCACCATGGCGAGGAAGAAACCCAGGAGTGGTTGCAAGGCGTCAAAGATAATTTGGCCCGCAAACCCCAGGGTGGCGACCGTGACCAGATCAAGGCTATTGCGGCAGGCGTCTGTGATGTAGCCATCGGCAACAGCTACTACTACGGCGCCATGCTGGAAGATGAAAATCAGCGTCCGGCAGCGGAAAAGGCACGCATGGTGTTCCCGAATTCTGACGGCCGTGGCACACACATCAATATCAGTGGTGTCGCGCTGACAAAGAGCGCTCCAAATAGGGAAAACGCCATTAAACTGATGGAGTTCCTTTCAGAGCAAAAGGCTCAGAAGATCTACGCTGAAGCCAATACCGAATACCCCGCTAATCCAGAGGTTGAAGCATCCGGCATAGTGGCAAGTTGGGGCGACCTGAATCCGGATTCCCTGTCACTTCAGAAAATTGCAGACAATCACGATACAGCGGTTCGCATGGTTGACCGAGTGGACTACGACAACTAAAGAGCCACTCAACCGGCCAACCCGATACCTCCGGACTTCGGGTTGGCGGTCCTCCAGTCGCTTCTCAGACCCTCTGACGGGAAAACTATGAACCAGGCAGTAGACAGCACCGAGTATCAGACACACCAGCCGCTACTCGCAGGCCATACCTCTCGCCGCTGGCTGTATGCCGCCTTTGCTACTACCTTCATCGTTGCCTTGCCTGTATTCGCGGTGTTTTATCTGGCGCTGTTCCCGGATGAGAATATCTGGCCCCACCTGATCGACACCACCCTGCCCCGGTATCTCGATAACACCCTTCGGCTGATGCTTGGGGTTGCACTCATTACACTGTTTCTCGGGGTGTCCACCGCCTGGGCAGTGACCGTCTGTGAGTTTCCGGGCCGTCGCTTTTTCGAGTGGGCACTACTGCTGCCTTTTGCCGTCCCCGCGTACGTGATTGCTTACGTTTATACGGACCTGCTCGATTACGCGGGACCGGTTCAGATTGCCTTGCGGGACTGGTTTGGCTGGACCGGCGCCCGGGATTACTGGTTCCCGCAGATAAGGAGCCTTGGTGGCGCCACGCTGATGATCGGTCTCGTACTCTATCCCTACGTTTATCTGCTTTCCCGCGCAGCATTCCTGGAACAGTCACCGTCACTTTTTGCGGTCAGCCGCAGCCTGGGTCACACGGCTTTGAGCACCTTTTTTCGGGTCGTACTCCCCATCGCTCGCCCTGCGATTGCAGTCGGGTTATCACTGGTACTGATGGAGACCCTGAACGATTTTGGTACCGTTGATTTTTTTGCAGTACAGACCCTCACCGCCGGCTTGTTTG
>JBDNIR010000145.1:0-2005 GCA_041688195.1 Marinobacter sp. | reverse complement strand
CCCGGCAGTCAACGCGATCGCGGCATCCCGCCACCGAATTAAAGAGGCTGTTTCTATGGGTGTCCAGGAGGGCAGGTAGAAAAGCGCCAGTACCAGCAACACGATGGTCACCACTTCAACAGAGAGCTGGGTCAAGGCCAGATCCGGTGCGGAGAACCGTGCGAATGCCAGCGCTACCATCAGGCCCACCACACTCAGAAGTATCAGCGAGGTAAGCCTTTCTCTATGCGTGACCGCCGTGGCAATCGCAGCCCCGATCAGAATCAGGGCGCCCAGGGCCGTGGGAAAATCAATCGGGCTCAAGCCGTTACTGCCAACCGATACGCCGAGACTGAATAGCGGCATGAAAGCGACCACCAGAGCGGTTAACAGCAATAGTAGGCTGTATCTTTGCAAGGAGCCGTTCTCAAGCTTGTCTGTGAAGCGTTCAGAGATATCGCCAGCCCACTTGACGGCGGCCTCGAACACGGCTTTTTCATCAATCTCTTTGAAGCGTGCGTGAAAATCGAAAAAGCGTTGACGCTGGGTGTACATGATAAGGCCGCCAAAGAAGGCGAAGAAACTCATCATCAACGGCAGGTTAAAACCGTGCAGGATTGCCAGTTCATAGTCCGGCACAGGTCCGGCCAGGGTTGCGGCGGCAGCGGCATAGAGCAGTGGGCCGACAGAAAAAGCTGGGAACATGCCAACCATAATGCAGGCGAATACCAGTATTTCGACCGGAATTTTCATGTAACGGGGCGGTTCATGGGGTGGGAAAATCGGCAGGTTCACCGGCTTCCCGTTAAAGAACACGTCATGAATAAAGCGGGCCGAGTAAGCCACAGCGAATATACCTGCCAGGGTCGCGACCAATGGTGGCAGGTAAGCCCAGAAGCCCGGAAGATTGAGCTGCAATGATTCGGCAAAGAACATTTCTTTGCTCAGGAATCCATTGAGCAGAGGTACCCCCGCCATCGAGGAAGCTGCCACCATGGCTAACGTTGCAGTATGGGGCATATACCGCCATAGGCCATTGATCTGGCGCATGTCCCGAGTACCGGTTTCGTGGTCAATGATGCCTGCCGCCATGAACAGCGAGGCCTTGAAGGTAGCATGATTGATAATATGGAATACGGCGGCGACGGCGGCCAACTCGGTGCCCATACCAAACAGCAGGGTGATCAAGCCAAGATGGCTTACAGTTGAGTAGGCCAGCAGGCCCTTGAGATCGTGTTTGAACAGTGCGACATAGGCGCCGATTAACAACGTGGCCATGCCGGTGAAGCTGACCATGTAGAACCATTGATCCGTCCCGGCCAACGCCGGATAGAGCCTGGCGAGCAGGAACACTCCGGCTTTCACCATGGTTGCGGAATGCAGATACGCTGAGACCGGGGTGGGAGCCTGCATGGCATGAGGCAGCCAGAAGTGGAACGGAAACTGTGCGGATTTGGTAAAAGCACCCAGCAAAACCAGCGTCAATGCGACCGGGTAAAGGGCGTGTGCTTTTATCTGGTCACCCGCTGCAAGCACGTCGTCAAGCTCAAAACTACCGACAATGTTGCCGAGCAGAAGGATGCCCCCCAGCAGAGCGAGACCGCCGCCACCGGTGACTGCCAGCGCCATCCGCGCGCCGCGGCGTGCGTCCTGTTTGTGGTTCCAGAAACTGATCAACAGGAAAGACACCAGACTGGTGAGCTCCCAGAATATGAGCATTAAAATCAGGTTGCTAGAAAGTACGATCCCCAGCATCGCGCCCATAAACAGCAATAGCAGCGAGTAGAACTTGGCAATGTTCTCGTGTTTTTTCAGGTAGTAACGGGCATAAAGAATGATCAAAATGCCAATGATCAGAATGAGTAAGGCAAACAGCAGGGACAATCCGTCCAGCCGGAAACTCAGGGAAAGCCCGATGGAGGGCAGCCATTCATAGGTCTGGACCAGCACATCTCCGGCTGCCAGTGTTTTCCAATGCGGGAATAGTGCGGCCAAAGCAACCACCGCCGGTATGGACGATGCAATT
>JBDNIR010000561.1:0-6520 GCA_041688195.1 Marinobacter sp. | reverse complement strand
TGGGCGGATTGCTGCTCGGCTATGGCGCCAGGCTGGGCTTTGGTTGCAACATCGGGGCGCTGTTTTCTGGCATTGCCTCGGCCAGCCTGCATGCCTGGGTATGGTTCGCCAGCGCCTTCGTCGGGTCGTTGATTGGTATCCAGCTACGGCCCTGGTTCCGGTTGCCAAACTGATGAAGGGGTCGGAAAGTATGGAGCGAGCCTACAGTCGCACCCGTATCCTGGTGATGCTGGGGATTATTCTGGCGCTGATTCTGGTGGATCATTTGAACAGCCCGACTTTTGCATTCAATTCCGGGCAGGGCAATGTGGAAACCGCACTGACCCAGCGGGACGAAACGGCCTGTGCACCCTGTGGGGCGCCGTGCCCGTCAACACGGGATTGAGCATGTGGGATGCGGTGTTGGTAAGGTGCCAACGCACTGGGGACGTTTCCATTATTTTTCTGGGAGAGGGTCTGTAACTTTCATCAAAATCTTGTGTACTGAAGACTGAAGTTTTCGAATTTTCTGACCGAGCAGGGATCGAAGACCGTGGAATCCATCTATTACGTCCTCTGTTGGCATTGTCATCGACGTTGCAAACACTGTTGCGAAAACCGCTTTCGCCCCTACATTCGCGACGAACTGGAGGACGTTCTGCAAGAGGCTGAGCGCAACATGCCTGAGATTGTGGACCATCTTCCCCGGGAGATGGCCTACGAGGATTGGCGCAATCCACTGTGACGGCTCGATTCCCAAGCGACGCAGCCGCATCATTCTCTCCGGTGGAGATGTACTCACCGACAATTTCTGCAATGCCTGGTCCGGTGGCCTCAATTTTCTCGAGTATGGCCGTTCCGGTTCCGAGGTATCCATTGATCCCACCGGGGATTTTTACCCCTGTTGCCTGAAGACCAAAAGCGCCATCGGCAACCTGGTGGAAGAACCTTTATACAACATACTCGACAGCCTGAAAGGCCGTGAACCGATGCTCAGCCAGTCAGCCAACTCACCCACAGAAACACAGTAACATCAGAGCTTTCTGTAACAACCGCTTCGTAAGAGTGTCACTTAATCCAGACAAATAACGAATCATCAGCGCTGAAAACAGGGTTTGCCTCATGGTCTTCCGTCACATTTCTATTCTATCAGGTCTACTGCTAACGGCTGCCATCAGCGTCAGCAGCCTTGCCTGCGCTGTGGAAAGCGATACTACGACGCAACCGGCCGCGGCTAATAGCGCACCGATCGAGCAGGACCCCTGGGAGTCCTTCAACAGGTCGATCTATGCTTTCAACGACTTCGTCGATATCTGGTTCCTTCGGCCCGTCGCGTCTGGCTACCGCACGGTCACACCAGATTTCGTCGACCGCTCGGTAAGCAATGTCTTCCGCAACATTGGCGACGTAGTGTCGCTCGCAAACACAATTCTCCAGCTCAAGCATGAGCGGGCAGCCGAAACGACTACGCGCATCATTTTCAACACGATTTTCGGGCTCGGCGGCATCTTTGATGTTGCGACTAAATGGGGCGTTCCAAGGCAGCGTGAAGACTTCGGCCAGACCCTCGTATACTGGGGAGCTCCCGAGGGCAACTATCTGATGCTGCCTCTACTGGGGCCAGCGACGGTGACCGATGCGCTTGGCTACATACCGGACGGCTTTATCAATCCGGTCAACCGACTGGAGTCGCCAGAAGTATTTTATGCTTCAGGCCTTGAAATCGTCGATCAGCGCGCTGATCTGATACCCGGCGAGAATCTGATTGTCGGTGACAAGTATGTGTTCATCCGCAACGCCTACCTGCAGCAGCGTCGCCACGTCATCAACGATGGCGAGGTCCAGGCCGATCCCTTTCTCAACGATGACTTCTAGCTGCTGCAACGCTAGCCATACAGGACGGGCGTCATGACTTTCAGGATATTTGGACTGAGCCTCATTTACCGCCGCTGTCTCGAGCAGCCGCTGTTGATCATCAGCGTCTTGATCGCACTGTGCGTGTGGGCACTGTACGCTGTTCAGAGTTTTCGCTTCGACGCCTCGGCCGACACCCTGATCGCGCGCAGCGATCCCGAACTTCAGTACTACAACAAGATCACCCAAACTTTCGGTGACGTAAGTTTTCTGGTGCTCACCGTTACGCCGGAGGATTATGAGCTGTTCTCGCCACGAGGCCTCGAACTACTCAGATCGATCGTTGACGACCTCGCGGCGGTGCCCGACGTTAGCAATGTCGCTTCGCTTTTCGATGCGCCACTGTTGCGCTCCCCACCAATACCGCTCGACGATTTAGCCGATGGCAAGTTTCGCACGCTGGCTTCGGATGATGTCGATCTGAACCTGGCGCGACAGGAGTTAACCTCGAGCGCACTCTTCAGTGAGCTACTGGTATCTGCTGACGGCACCAGCACTGTCGTGCGGATAGATATTGCTGACTCTGGCCAGGCTCTGGATGCAGCAGCCAAGGACAGGGCTGCGGCGACCGAGGCCGGCGTCATCGAAGCCGTGCGGGCGATCCGCCAGCACTATGCCGGGCATGCCAGACTCTACCTTGGCGGTGTGCCAATGGTCAGGGCAGATATGGTGACTTTCGTCAAGGAAGACATGGCGGCGTTTGGCGGTGTCATACTGCTATTGCTGGCTGGTGCACTGTATCTGTTTTTCAGACGATTACGCTGGGTTCTGATTCCGCTGGCAACGACCTTGGTCACGCTACTCATCACGACTGGCGTGCTGGCGACCATAGGTCAGCCAGCAACAACCATTTCATCGAGCTTCGTTGCACTCATCTCCATAATCACGATTTCTTTTACCGTGCACCTTATCAATCGCTACCGGGAGGTCTATGCTCGCCCCGAGATAGAGTCTCAGTGTTCTATCGTGTTCGAGACGATGCGCTCCAAGTTCATGCCCTGCCTCTACACTGCGCTCACCACAATGGTCGCCTTCGCCTCGCTGCTGACTAGTGACATCGTACCGGTCATCGATTTCGGCTGGATCATGTGCATCGGCATTACGATCTCGCTGCTGATCACCTACAGCTTCTTTGCCAGCGTGCTGGTACTCCTGCCGAAAAACGAGTCCTGCAAATCGATCATGTCCACCCCCGGCCTCACCGCCTGGTTCTCCGCAGTAGTCACCCGTTACCCGGGGCGCGTGATTGCGGCTACGTTCGTACTGGCGGTCGTCTCGGTTCCAGGTCTGGCTTCACTGACGCTTGGCAACCGGATCGTCGAATACTTCAGGGCCGATACAGAGATCCGCCAGGGGCTGGATTTCATCGACAGAGAGCTTGGCGGCACAATACCAATCGACATCGTGCTCAAGTTCGATCCGTTCCAGCCGCTCGCCCCGGCGGCTGAGGATGATCCCTTTGCTGACGATTTTGCTGCCGAATCGGACGCAAAGCCCGATAGCTTCCCGGAGCGCTTTTGGTTCTCTCCCCAGAAGATAGCGAAAATTGATAAGCTGCAGCAGTATCTCAACGGCAGGGAGGCCGTCGGCAAGAGCGTCTCGCTGGCCAGCCTGGAGCGAGTTGGCCGTGGCTTCAACGAGGATCAGCCGCTGTCCTATCTGCAGCTGACAGCCATACTTGGCGCGGTGCCCGAATCTGTCCGTGCGGCTTTCATCGATCCTTATGCGTCGCCCTCTACTGGCGAAGTACGGATATCTTCGCGGCTTCATGAAACCGGTGAGCAGTACGACCTTGATTCACTGATTGGCGATATCGAGCGTTTTGCGGTGAATACTGTTGGGTTCGCACCTGACGAGATACGGATAACTGGAGTCGCCGTGCTCTTCAACGGCATGCTGACCCAGTTACTGTCTTCCCAGCTGTCGACGCTTGGTTTCGTCGTGCTGGCGACCTTTATCATGTTTGCGCTGCTGCTGAGATCCCCATATCTGGGTATCGTTGGCGTGTTTCCGAACGCGCTCGCTGCGGTAGGCATACTGGCGGTCATGGGCTTTCTGGGTATTCCGCTTGATATGATGACGATCACCATCGCCGCAATCGTCATTGGTATCGGCGTTGATGATGCCATCCACTATCTCCACCGCTATGAAAAGGAACGCCAGCAGGGCCTGTCCTCGCGTGAGGCTGTGCTGGCTTCTCATGCCAGCATTGGCAAGGCGCTGTACTTCACGTCACTGATCGTCATTATTGGATTCTCTGTACTGCTGTTGTCACGCTTCATGCCGACGGTCTACTTTGGCGCACTGGCGGCAGTTGCCATGGGGCTCGCTCTGGTGGCAAACCTTGCGCTGCTGCCCGCCACACTCGTTCTTACCGATCAACGTGCTGGAGGTACATATGCGTTGCAACAGACAGTCTGAAACAAGGCTACATAACATGATCTGGACCTCACTCAGGTGCCTGATACTCACAGCCTTGCTGATGGCCGGTAGCCCTGCCGGCGCGGCAACTGAGGGCGCTGCGGATTTTGTCCAGCGCGTTGCACAGGACCTGCTCGACAAGGCGCGAACCCACCAGGATGAGCATGCCGACGCAGCTGGTACCTGGAGAGAGCTGTTTCCGGAGATAGACAGCATCATGGCTGACGCGGTGGCCTGGCCGACTATCAGCAGAGGCGTGGCCGGGAAATATTACGATCAGTTCAGTGAGGGCCAGAAAGAAGCGTTTTCCAGAGTTTTCCGCAAGTCGCTCGGCGAGCTTCTGGCACGTTCGCTGGCCGATCTCAGGAGCTATTCGCTGGCTGTGGGAGAAGTTCATGGCGACGGTGTGCGGGCGCAGGTTCCAGCAGTGGTGCAGACTGCCGAAGGCGCCAGTTTCGAAATCTCGTTTTCAATAGCCGCTGATAGCGGCAAGTGGCAGGTCCGCAACCTTATCTTCAACGCCGTCAATCTCGGCCTCACCTATCGCAATCAGTTCAGTGAACTGATGCGAACGCGCGACGGTAATATTGATGCAGTGATCAAGGATTGGTCCGAGGTTATCGACAAGACCGGGTGATACTGAGGCACTGGATTCAGAATATTCAGACGCAGGCCGGAGTTTGACTCAGAAGTGCGGACGGTCTGATTCAGCAGTGCCTCGACCAGCCTGAACGCCCTGTGGGGCGCCGTGTCCGTCAACACGGGATTGAGCATGTGGGATGCGATGTTGGTAACGTGCCAACGCATTGAGGACGTTTCCATTATTTTCGGGGGTTTCTGTAACTTTCATCAAAATCTTGTGTCCTGAAGGCTGAAGTTGCCGAATTTTCTGACCAAGCAAGGATCGAAGACCGTGGAATCCATCTATTACGTCCTCTGTTGGCATTGTCACCGACGCTGCAAACACTGTTACGAAACCCGCTTCCGCCCCTACGTTCGTGACGAACTGGGAGACCTGCTGACGCCGAAAATCATTCGTGAACTACTGGACCGGGGCGTATGGATGATCTCGGTGTCCGGCCTCGACGACTATCACGTGGGTATGGCAGGCGATCGCAAGGACAAACTGCTGGACTCCCTTATCCGCGAATTCGAGGCAGCGGGTATGCACCGCTCTGGCCTGAAGTCCGACCATCGTGAGTGGGTGGACGAGGAAGGCCCCGTTTACAGCGCGTTTGGCGCCACCGATGATGCCTGGATCGGAAAACTCTGGCCCCGGGGGCGAGCCTGGGAAAACAGTCTGTCCAAGGCCAATCTCACCGACAATTTCTGCAATGCCTGGTCCGGCGGCCTCAATTTCCTTGAATATGGCCGTTCCGGTTCCGAAGTGTCCATTGATCCCACCGGGGATGTTTACCCCTGTTGCCCGAAGACCAAAAGCCCCATCGGCAACCTGGTGGAAGAACCTTTATACGATATACTCGACAGTCTGAAAGGCCATCCCGCCATGGAGGCAATCAACGCCGGCAAGCCGGAGCGCATGGGCATCACCGAAGACTGGAGCGTTGACCGTTTTGTGGAGGCTTCCCGCACCGAAATGCCTGATGGTTCGCCCTATCAGAATCTCTGTATCGGCTGTGACCGCTATTTCGCCCAGGTGCTCGGCCCGGTGCTGAACGACCTTCGCAATCAGCGGCGCGCCAGGCGCCATGGTGTCATGGCGATATCATGACCCGGAATCTGAACCACGGGCAAAGCGGACTGTTCCACGCCCTCGGCGTATCGGAAACGGGCCTTGAAAAGCTCCTTGCGGACACCGTCTGGCGCGGACAATCCCTGCGCTTCCTCCCGGACACCGGGTTGGCCCACGCCCATGTGCGTCTTGGCGACAGCGGCCAGTTACTGCGTATTCCCAAACAAAGCCAGGTAGGCCTGGACCCGGAACCGCATCTGGCCCACGAAGCAAGTTGTTTTCAGGCGGCGGCGCCCTCTTTGGTAACGCCGGCATTGCACCAGGTGTTACCGGTCAGCCCGGCGCTGCCCCGGGGTGCTCTGGTGCTGGATTATGTTGATGGTGTTCCATTGGCGTTGCCTGAGTATGTGGCGTCTCTGAGCCTGTCATTGGCGAGGATACATCGTGTTGATGTGCCGCAAGCGAGTCACCGGCGCCTGAGCCTTCCTGAAGATCCGTTGGTCAGCATGATTC
>JBDNIR010000144.1:0-7728 GCA_041688195.1 Marinobacter sp. | reverse complement strand
TCCGCGACGGCCTTCGGCTCAGCGGCACGCAATTCTGTTACCGCACTAACAACCGCACGCACCGCTGCCCAGGCGGCAAAATCCTCGGATGTCATATCTCGGTCATGTTCGCGCCGAAAACGCTGATTGAGCTGAGGCGCACCATAGCGTTCAAGCGTCCAGTGCCAGGCGTGGGCCGTCAACCCCTCCGAACCCACGATCGGGCGGGGTAATTGGGTCGCATAGGGCACATACCGTCCGAACTCCCCGTCACTATCGATAAGCCAGACAACATCATGGGACACGCCGCCGGTAAGCAGCGCAATATTGCTCACGTCCCTTTTGCGCGGATCGTTCGTGAGTTCAAATTCGCGCTGAGTAACAATTTTGAGCCCGAATTTGGCAGCTGACTGACGGGCAGCCTCTACCTTCAAGCTGTTTTCATCGCCCCTGCCATAAAGCAGTAAAATTTTCTCCCAACCTTGGAATTTCAGGTGCTGTGCCAGTGCATCACTGAGCATTGCGTGGGAAGGTATGGTATGCAAAAGCGCCGGAGCACAATCTTCGCCCCGCCATTGTACTTCGCGGTGACGTATATTGAACATCAGGCCTTCAGTGCCTTCAGACTCTGTGACAGCCACCATTTCCGCCGCCGGAAGATCCAGAAGTACCGCCAGGGCTCCGCTTTCACGAGCTTCCCGCACGGCATTTTCTGAGGGCTGGTCCGGAGTCAGCAATACGACATCAAGTGTAAAGGACAAACCCAGCGCCCGTTCAAGAATTCTGGTACCTCGAAGCGCCACCTGTGCAGCATCCACCGGTCTCTTGCGGTCAAGCAGAGACAAACCGGTATAGACGGTTTGCGGTTCATAAAAACCATCGTTCGCAACGCCGACATAAACAATACGGGCAGGCTCGCTGGCAAACGCGAGTGGGATGTTTAAGAGAACGACACCCAGCAGCAGTCTACTGATCATCGACCAAAACCCCATAAGGAACGCGCCCTACAGGCACCGTTTTTATAGGCTTGAGGCTTTCGGTGTCGATGATCGTGACGTCGTCCGATAGGCCGTTAGCCACGTACAGGGTTTTTTCGTCGGCCGTCAGTCCCAGACCCCAGGCCCGATTTCCCACCAGCACGTAATCGATCACCTTGCGATTTCGTACATCAACTACCGCCACATGATTGGCGCGCCCAAGCGCAACATAGGCCCGGGTTCCATCCGCTGTCATGCGCAAATCCACGGGTGTGACCTGATCGGGCCGAAACCCGGTGGGGAGGAAAGGTATGTCTGCGACCAGTTCGAGCGTATCCACGTCGATAATGTTCACAATCCCCGCCAGTTCGGCGGACACCCATAGTTCCTTGGCATCGGGCGTAAGCGCAAAACGCCGCGGCCGGGTATCAACCAGTATGTCAGCAATCACTTCGTCGGCTTCCAGGTCGATGACATGCACAAGATTCGCGGCTTCCGAGGCGACGAAAACGAGGCGGCCATCGGGGGTTACCTGAACACCTTCCGGCTCTTCGCCGGTTTCATATTCCGCCAGAAGTTCGCCCGTCTCAACGTCATATACGGTAGCCAGAGCATCTTCTTCGTTTGAGACGATCAGGCGACGGCCGTCAGGGTGAAGATCAAATGTTTCCGGGGCAGAGACACCGCGAATCCTGCGCACAAGCCTGCGCGATTCCGTGTTGTAGATTGCAATCATGTCGTCGTCGGCGCAGGCCACGAAAAACTCCGACCGGTCAGCGCTGAAATGCATGCCTCTTGGGCGGGCACAAACAGGAATTTCTTCTATAACTTCAGCCTCAGGCGACAGAATTGTGAGGCTATTACCGCGCTCATTGGCAACGATCACGACCCCTGTTTTGGCTGCAAGAGGCGGGCTTAATAAGACAGTTGCTGCGATTAATGTTCTTACCAGGCACTTCATCCAGAACTCCTTTGACGCGCCGTGAACGCGCGAATAACGAAAAGCATCGGCCCAGGCCTGAAAACGTAGTTCTTTCGTTCTATTTTCATAACGATCACTGGCTGCGGCTGGTGATTGAACTACGATTGATCATGCTAGATCAAAAAAATAAGGCTGGCCAACGCTCTTTCACGAAAGGAAGAAAAACAATGATCCTTAAACCAATCACTGCAACCATGGCAACGCTCATGCTTGCGGGCGTATTTCAAGCAACCGCACAGGCGCAGGAAGAAACCTCCGCCAGTTCGTACTACGGCGACCTTCGGAACGTCGACCAGGGCATGCTGAGTCGCGCCGGAGGCGACGGTAATAACTTTCTTCACACCAATGGCAATTACGAGCAGACCCGGTACTACCCGGCCAGCCAGATCAACACCGACAACGTTGGCAAGCTGCGCCCGGCTTGGATATTCCAGACCGAAATAGTCGGTTCGCTGGAAACCTCGCCCATCGTTGTCAACGGCATCATGTACGTCACCACATCCTTCAACCACGTCTACGCGCTTAACGCACGGACCGGTGAGGAAATCTGGCACTACAAGCACGACATGGGACCTATCACCACTTATTGCTGCGGTCCCAACAACCGCGGCGTAGCCGTGCATGGCAATAAGGTATTCATGGGCACGCTGGACGCCAAGCTTGTCGCGCTCGATTCCAGGACCGGCAAGCAGATCTGGTCGACCGAGATCGCCGATCCAGAGTTTGGTTATTCTGAAACCATGGCGCCCTCAGTTGCGAACGGTAAAGTTCTGATCGGCACCAACGGGGGCGAATACGGCATCCGTGGCTTCGTAAAAGCATTTGACACCGAAACCGGCAAGCTGGTCTGGACGTTCAACACGGTTCCGGAAAACTCGGTCGGCGTATGGGCAACACACGACGCGACTGGTCGCGATTTGCACCGCGACATTGAGGCGGAAAAAGCAGCCCTTAAAGAACTGGGCGACCCCTATGAGACGCTGGGCGGCGGCGTGTGGCAGAACCCCGCCATAGACCTTGAAACCAACCGGGTCTACTTCGTGGTCGGCAACCCCTCCCCGGATCTGGACGGTTCCAAGCGCCCTGGCGACAACCTTTACACTGACAGCTTGGTAGCGGTGGATCTGGACACTGGCGAATATGTCTGTCACTTCCAGTACATCCCGCACGATGTCTGGGATCTGGATTCGGTATCACCGCCAATCATCACAACAGTGAAAGACGCCAATGGTAGCGATGTCAAAGGCATTCTGCACGGCGGCAAAACCGGCAACGTGTACGTAAACAAGGCGGACGATTGCTCGATGATCCGTTACTCGGAAGCCATGGTTCCACAGGAAGACATGTGGACACTTCCGACCCCTGAGGGCGCGCGGATGCTGCCTGGCGCCAATGGTGGCGTCGAATGGTCACCAATGGCCATAGACCCGACCGAGCGTCTGACTTACGCGATCAACCTGCATCAACCCATGACCTACACGGTGCGCTCAACGCCTTACCCTGAGGGCAAGCTGTGGCTTGGCGGCTCCTTTGATGTTATCCCTGACGAAAAGCAGTGGGGCAACGTAACCGCGGTAAACTATGACACCGGCAAGATCTCCTGGCAGGTTCGTACCGCGCAACCCATGATCGGCGGCGTTCTGGCCACGGCCGGCGGACTTCTGTTCACGGGTGAGGGCAATGGCCTATTCAAGGCCTATAACTCAAAGAATGGCTCAGAACTGTGGCGCTTCCAGGCTGGTGCCGGCGTGAATGCACCTCCTTCCAGTTACACTGTGGAAGGCAAGCAATACATTGTCGTGGGCGCTGGCGGTAACGCCCAACTGAACTACAAGCGCGGCAATAACATCATTGCCTTTACGTTGGCGGACTGATCGCCAGCCATGCAAAACCAGGAGTGGGCCATGTGCCCGCTTTTTTTCTTACAGGAAAAAGTCTTTATGAAAATTGCTTTCGTTTTACTTGCGGCGCTCCTGGCAACAGGGGCAGCCCACGCAGAAGGGGAGTTCGATGTCCAGGCGACGGTAGGCCAGTGCGCGGTATGCCACGGCGCTGACGGGTTACCGGCAGATCCGGAGATCCCGATAATCCATGGCCAGGAATTTTTCTACCTATATACCCAGCTTAAGGATTACGCTGCAGAGCGACGCGCACACGCCATCATGAGCCCCATGGCTGCGCAGTACGATCGCAGCCAGATGAAGGAAATCGCCCAGTATTTTGCCGAAAAGGCATGGCCGGCGATTGAGGCCAAGACTCAAGAGGGTGACGCCCAGTTGGCACAACGAGCGATTTCAAGCGGCCAATGCAGCGCTTGTCACAGCGAATGGGAGGGTGACAGTCGGATTCCGCGCTTAGCCGGACAGCAGCCCGGCTACCTGGAGAAAACGATGCTGGATCTCAAGAACGAAGTCCGGATGAATGCGGCTGCCATGACAAGCATCATGAAACAGATTGACGACAAAGAGATCGGAGCGCTTTCCCGTTATCTTGGAGACCTATAAAGCAGGCACCAAAGAGTCTGGGCATATGCGGGGGGTGTTACTGGGTCAAGAGCGCGCGTAGATCATCATTCGTGGCAAGGTCATAGGCGCTCTTACCTGATTTATCTTTGGTATCCGTTTTCGCCCCTCTGCCGATAAGAAAGCTGACCATCTGAGCGTGTCCTCGACTCGCCGCGATCATCAATGCGTTGCGGCCCCGGTTGTCCTGGCGTGAAATGTTCGCCCCAGCATCCAGCAGCATTTCAGCGGTTTCAATCGCCGCCAATCGCGGCGCATCATTGGCGTGGCCAGCGGCCCACATTAAAGGGGTCAGATCGTTGCCCCAGACTCCGTCTGCATCCGCGCCTGCCGCCAACAGTTGCGACACAATTCGGGTATCCGCCTTGCCCGCAGCATAGGTCAACGCAACCTTACCGGTTTCGTCCGGCCTGTCCAGTTCCGCTCCCGCATCAATCAACAGACGTACCAGCCGTGAATTACCGCTAAAAGCAGCGGCAGCAAGTGCTGTAACGCCTTTCTTGCTTTGGGTGTTCAAGTCCGCGCCGACATCAATCAGATACTTCACCATCCGGGTTCGGCGGTCCTCGGCGGCCAACAAAAGAGGCGTCGCGCCGGAAAGATCCCGATGATGGATGTTGGCACCTGCCGAAATCAGCAAGGATGCCACGTCGATGGCCCCTCTTTTCGCGGCGACCGAAAGGGCTGATTCCCCTTTCCGGTTGCGCGCCTCCACCGAGGCGCCTCTGGCGAGCATATCAGCTACAACCCCTTCGCATTTAACCTCAGCCCCCTGAAACAATGCTTCGTTCAAATGACGCCCCTCAAGCGCAGCGGTGGATTGCTCCAACCTCTGAACCAGAGCATCGCAGACAAGGCTGGCGGGTTGACCTAGCGCTGGGACGGGAACAGCCAGAGCTGAGACTAACAACCACAGTTTTCGTTTATTCATTTGACAACAAATTCTCCGCTGAATCCCTGGCGCTCCAGGCCTTCGATGTAAAATGGATAAGTGCCGGGGCGGATGGTGACGAACCAGACGTCCATTTCTCCGGATTTATCAAATTCAATCGCATGCAGCCCCATGGGCTTCACCTCAAGGCCTTCAACAACCACCTGATCAATCCAGCTTTCCCGGAAAAAATCCGGCGCCAATAATTTGTATTCCTCAAGGCCGTCGCTCTGGATACGCCAGCGGTAATAGACGCCCGCCTCCAGCTCGTATCGCTTGATGGAAAACCCATCGGCTGCGTTTAACACCAGTGACTCCAATCGCGTGGCGCGGCGGGTAATATCATCTGCGGCAAAAGATTGTGGAGCAAGCAAACAGACCAAAAGTGCTGCGTAACATGAGTATCTTAGTGTCATCATTAGTTTTCTTCTTAAAGGATGGATTGGACCGCTTTTCCGCCGCTTCACGGCTCCAAACCGGCGCGTGAGCCGGGCGTTGTGACGTATCAGAGGCCGGGGTCCGCTGCTATTTGCGACGGCCCTGACCGAACAGAATAGCCTTGCTTTTTTCACTGACCGTCGCGCCGGTATTAATACTATCGGCTTTGGCATACGCCCGTTTGACAGCTGGCCTGGCGGCCAGGGTATCGAGCCAGCGCTTAACGTTCGGCAGGTCCGCCATATCAACCCCATGGCGCTCGTGAAGTTTGGCCCAGGGGTAAGTGGCAATGTCAGCAATCGAATACTCGCCAGCGATATAATCCCGCCCGGCAAGCTGGTCGTCCAGCACGCCGTAGAGGCGCTTGGCCTCCTTGTCATAGCGCTCAATGGCGTAGGGCAGTTTTTCCGGTGCGTACTGCTTGAAGTGGTGGTTCTGGCCCAGCATGGGCCCAAAGCCACCCACCTGCCAGTGCAGCCATTGGATAACCTGCCAGCGGTCGCGCAGGTCCGGTGGTATCAGTTGGCCGGTTTTTTCCGCCAGGTATTCCAGAATGGCGCCGGACTCGAAGATCGAGACCGGCTTGCCTCCATCGTCCGGGCGTTTGTCCACAATGGCGGGTATCTTGTTGTTCGGCGAAATTCTCAGAAAGTCGGGCTCAAATTGCTGACCTTCGCTGATGTTGACGGGCTTGATGGTGTAGTCCAGCCCGGATTCCTCCAGGAATATCGTGATTTTGTGGCCGTTAGGCGTGGTCCAGTAATAAAGGTCGATCATCGTCTGACTCCCGATGTCCGGTGTATGTGTCTGACGGATTGTACAGGTAACACCCCGGCGGGTTCGAACCGCCGGTCACGCCCGCAAATCTTACAGCTTTGCCAGTGCGGCGTCGTAGTCCGGCTCCTGGGCAATTTCCGGCACCTGTTCGGTGTGAATCACAGTGCCCGCCTCATCCAGAATAACGATGGCGCGCGACAGCAGGCCCTTGAGTGGGCCATCCATCATCTCGACACCGTAATCGGTGCCGAACTCCCGGTTGCGAAACGTGGACACCGACATCACCCGATTCAGGCCTTCGGCCCCGCAAAACCGGGCCTGGGCGAAGGGCAGGTCCGCCGACACACACAGCACCAGGGTGTTATCCAGCTGCGCCGCCGCCTCGTTAAAGCGCCGCACCGACTTGGCGCAGGTGGGTGTATCGATGCTGGGAAACATGTTGAGAATGACACGCTGGCCTGATAAATCCGCCAGCGCTAGCGCTGACAGGTCGTTTTTAGCAAATTGCGCTGGCGGCGCCTTGCTGCCAAGGGCTGGTAAATCACCGATTGTTTCGATCGTGACGCCGCGACGGGTAATGGTAGCCATAGTAGGTTCTCCTCTAGGGAAACGCTGATCAATTAACGAAAGACGGCGACTACTTGCAAGGCCAGTGGAATTCGGCCTGAGAAATAATCTTTTTTTGTTCAGCACTCAATAGTCATTTTTGAGCGATGAAATCGCCGCGTTGTCTTTCTCTTGGCGGCGTACTCTGCTTGGGCGAAACTCGTTTGCTGCATGGTCGTTCCCGGTCGAGGCGAAGGATGAAGTCGTTATTTTACTGCAATCGCAGTGCAAACGGAATTAATCAGCGTTTCCTTAGGGTGTTTGGCGGCCTGGAAAATGGTTGCGACGGCTTCCAGATCCTCAATGTTCGAAGAGCAGTTCCTGCCCGTTTGTCAGTAAAGTAGATCAACGAGTCCCAGAGATATCCAGGGCTGATAAGTGATGGCAATCAGGCAGGCCAGAACCACCAGCACGAACCGCATCAACCAGGGGAGAAGCTGATCGACCGACAACTTGGCCACGGCGCAAGCGGCGAACAGATTGACGCCGAGTGGCGGAGTGAACATGCCGAGGGCC
>JBDNIR010000560.1:0-3875 GCA_041688195.1 Marinobacter sp. | reverse complement strand
GGTGGCAGCTTTGCCGTGGAATCAGTGGCAGCTTTCGCGTGGAATGGGTGGCAGGCTTCGTCTGGAATCAGTGGCAACCTTGGTCTGGAATACGCACGGGCCGCTTCCGCGAGCTTTTTTGCACTCAGCTCGGCTGAACTGATGTAGTAACGAACCATGGGTTCTGTAGGCGCTTTATCGCCTTCGCTACGAAATGACATGACCACACCGACCGTTTTTAATCCAGGCCACTCATAGCTAAGCTACTGAAATTCTTCTGTAAAATCTTTTATAATGTGGTATCGCGTTTCTTGTCGGCCGCGATTTTTCTCGTCAGTCACGTAGGCATCACCCTCAAAATGAACCAGCTCACTCACGGGGAAAGCCTGCTCAAAGGCCTTAACAAGCTTTGGCTGACAGCAGGTAACCCGCGCCTTTGTGAAGCACACTCGCCGCGATCTTTTTCTGACATCCTATGGCGTCAATGGTGACCAGATGCCATCGCTAAGCTGAGACACTTTGAAAACCCAGTGAAAAGAGGGGACAGATTTCAAATCTGTCCCCTGAAACCTTCAACAGCCCCCAAGAACATCTCATCCACTTCTGCCCTCACCCTCAAAAGCCGCCTTTCAATATCACCTTGTTCATCAGGCGTTTCCGGGTATTGATAGTAGCTTACAAGCGGTTCGTCAAATGCCTCGTCGCCACAGTCATCTTCAAAGACTTTACCGTAAATATCGTGGATAAAAGGCTTTACATCCAGTTCCAACGCATCTTCTATGCGGTAAAGGTCGGCTAATATGTCTTCCAGATGATCGGGGTCATCGGTTCTGTCTATTTCGCTTTCACAAGCATCCAGAATGTTATCTTCTAACCGGGCCCATTGCGGTTTCAGTGCGTTCTCGGCGTCGCTGTTCGATTGGTAAAATGTGGCAAGCGCGGCGGCGTCTTCGCTGTTGTTCAGATTGTGCATGGCCAGTTGCCAAAGCGTTGGCTGCTGGTTGCGGGCCAGGTAGCGCGTTATATCCAATAGTTCGGCCATGGTGCCTTGTTTGTAAAGCTCAGGCCAATCCTGTGTGGCTGGTAACTGACCCTTGAGCTTTTCTGCCAGTACACGTGCTTGCTGGGTGTCGTTCATCACTAACCGCCACAGTTTCGTCAGCTTGCCACCGAAGGTGTCCGGGTGGTTGTACCACTCTAAAGAATCGCCCTGCCAGGCTTGCAGTAGATGGCTGCCGGGTTCCGTCAGCAATTCGAGTAATTTGTCGATCAATGCATCCCGTTGTTTTGGCTTGAGCGCAACGGGGCTGCTGGAGCCTTCTGCTATTTTGAAATTCTTCAGGCCCCAATCAAAGTGTTCCAGGCTGTGAATTAGCGCGTCTATTAGCGGGTTATTGTTGTTAATACTGCCCTGTAGAAAATCCACAAGGCTTGGGTTAGCCGGGCTCACCCAAATGTCGTTCAGGTACTGAGCCGTGGTTATAAACGTGGGTTCAAGCTCTATCAGCGCTTGGTCAAACCCATTAAGAGGTGCCATTCGCCCCTGTATTTGCGGGTATAAGGTGTTGAATGCCCGTTTTAACTCGGTGGCGTTGGCATAATTGCCGGCAAGGGCACAAAGATACAGTAGCGTTTGCGCTTCCGGGCTTTGGCGTTTGAAGACCTGTTGCCAGAGTTGTGTTTGGCCCTCAATGCCCTGCTCTATGGTGGATTTTAACTGTGCTGCTGGCACTGAGGTCAGTTTTTCACAAAACATCTTAATAAGCCGGGGCGAGAAGTCGGTTGCCTTGATCAGCGGCCAATAGAGCTCTTCTTTAACCAGCGTTGTTGTTTGCGCCTCTGTAAAGCCCGCCGCATCAACCAGGCGGCACACCAGCTCTGCGCGCAGTTTTGCACTGGCGTGTTCCAGCTGAACAGCTTGCCGGCACAGCTGGGCGATGGCGGAATTGCCGCCTTCAAGCTGGGTAAGCGCCTGTTCTAATATGTAATTGCGTGTGGTGAACAGACACTTTAATTGGCCGTTTGCCTGTTTGGCTCTAAACAACAGTGCCTGCCAATCACGCTCGAACGCCAGAATACCGTCATTGTGAAGGAAGGTGGCGCCTAAATAGTCATCCAGCACCAGAATTTGGCTGGCCTGCGGGCGGATCAGTTGCAGTGCCTGCTCAAAATTACGGTCATTTACCCAAATAAGTTCGGCGCTGGGTGTTTGAATTTGCAGCTGCAAGGCAATTTGCCCGGCAGTAGTGCTTTTGCCCATGCCTGGGTTGCCCACAATCAGGCAGCAGTGGTGGGTGGCCAGTTGCTCAATAATGGTGAGCTGCGCCTTGGGCGCTACGTAGGTTTTTGCGTCTGCTAGCAACCGCTCGTGCACCATGTCGTAACGGACGTAATGGGCCGGGCTCAGGTATTGAGTCAGCTGCTCAATGCTATTCAGCCACAAGCTGTGATGTTTGCGGTAAATCGCCGGGTGCTGAGCGAGTAAAGCGTTTAGCTCATCCGCGCCGTAAATATCGGCGGTGGCGCGCATAAATGGCTGCATGGCCTGCAAAATGCTGTCTTTGTTAGCGGGTGTGAGTGAACAGGCGGCCACCAGAAAGTACCGCTTGGGAGGCACCTTTAACACCTGCATTTTATGCTGCTCTTTTGGCAGCGCCCGCAGCAGAGCGGCTACGTTCTTGTAGCGTTTTGCCTGACCTATCCAAACTGTAGTGGTCAACTAATCCCGGACAGTATTTTAAGTTTTTCTTCCGCAACCATCGGTGGCAAGCCGTCATTGAATGTATGAGGACGTTGCCTGTTGTAGTAGTCCATCAGGTAGTCGCCAATATCCTTCCTTGCGTCAGGGATCGAGCGATATCCGAGTGAAGGGATCCATTCGCTTTTCAAGCTTCGGAAGACCCGTTCCATCGGGGTATCCCAGCAATTTCCCCGGCGACTCATGCTTTGCTCCATGCGATAACGCCAGAGCCTCTGACGGAATAATCGACTGGCGTACTGACTGCCCTGGTCGGAGTGGAACAGAACCCCAGTCGGCTTTCCTCGTTGCTCGTAAGCATGACCCAGTGCCTTTACCACCAACTCAGCATCAGGCCGGTCTGATAGCGCCCAGCCAACGATCCGACGGGCGTAAAGATCCAGAACGACCGCCAGGTAGCTCCATCGCTGGCCAGCCCAGATGTATGTGATATCGCCGCACCACGCCTGGTCTGGGCAACTGACGCTGAACTCACGATTCAGTCGATTAGGAATATCTGGCCTCTCTACTGTGGCCTGTTTGTAGGCGTGTGGGCCTGGCTGTTTGCAGATCAGCCCCAGCTCACTCATCAATCGGCGAACCTTGAACCGCCCGATCAAAACGCCTTCGTCATTGAGCATTGTGGTAATCATCCGGCTTCCTGCCGAGCTTCGACTCTTGCGAAATATCCGGTTTACATCGGCTCGCAGAACCACTCGCTCAGCGTCTACCACTGACCGTCTACGGCGATATTCATAATAGCTCGATCTTGATACATCAAACGCTTTACAGACCATCTCAACCGGCTCCTGCTCACTCAACTGGTCTATCAGCGCGTACGATTCATCTCGTCCGACATCAAGAGAGCGGTAGCCTTTTTTAGTATCGATTTCTCCCGTTCCAGCCGCTCACAACGGGTTTCCAATTCCTGAATTCGCTGCTGCTCCGGCGTCAGAGCTTTGGATTTGGGGGTAACCCCACCACGTTCTTCAGAGAGCTGCTTTACCCATCGTCTCAGGGCGTTTTCGCCGACATTCAAAGAACGGCTGGCTTCGGCAATAGAGTAGCCCTGATCAAGCACCAGGCAGGCGGTTTCCTGCTTGAACTCCGGCGTAAAAGATCGTCGTTTTCTGGTCATCAGACACCTCGCTTATGGCGG
>JBDNIR010000559.1:0-3793 GCA_041688195.1 Marinobacter sp. | reverse complement strand
GCGCTACCTGGCGCTTGCCGAAAACGGCAACGTCCAGGGCATGCTGAATGTAGCGGGCATGTACGCCGAAGGTAAAGGAACCCCGGAGGATCATGGTAAAGCCCTGCAGTGGCGACAGCGAGCCGCGGATGGAGGTAATGCGACGGCCATGTACGAAGTTGCCCGCGCATATGATCAGGGGCTTGGTACCGAGGCCAACCCGGCCAAAGCTGAGGCCTGGTATCGGCGAGCTGCCCTTCAGGGAGATGAGTTAGCGCAGCAGCTTCTTAAAGAGCGCAGTGCCGCTCAAAGATAGAGATTGATTCACTGCAATGCTGATCATGAAAAACAACAAAGTTCTGGGCTGGAATCACCCCCAGTTTACGTTGCCATCTTGCCTGCACTGGGGGCAGTATTGAAGTGGACTCATGATCAGAAATATGCTTGTTCTGCTAAGCTGTGTGGCCATCGCAGCTATCGCACTGTTAGCTTTTCGGGTCGCTGGTGGGTGGGTATTCGCATTTATTCTGACAGTCACTTTAGTGGCGCTTATTTCCAAAGCCGGGCCTGCCAAGTTTGGTAAAAAATCGCAATGAAATAAAAAAGCGGCAACTCCGTTCTCTTCATCACGGCCATATTTGTGAGAGAAGTCAGTACAATAAGTGGAAAACTGGCGCACCCTTCGCCTATTATCCTTCAAAACGGCAATTTAACGGATGTCCTCGTCGAGTCGTCGCTTTGATTGGGCACCACAGTTCGGCCAGCTCTGCTTAAAGGCTGTTAAAGTGAGTAAGAAAGCAAAGCTCTGAGGGGGGCGGGTGACGGATGATTTGTTTGCTTTGCATCAAGGTGAACCCTACGCGGAGAGGCTTGGTGAAGGCACGGTTTGGCTTCACGGCTTTGCCTGCGCCTGCGCTAATTCCTTGATGACGGCGATAGGAGATATTGCCGACCGGGCGCCGTTCCGGCACATGACGACGCCCGGTGGTTTCCTGATGTCAGCGGCGATGACTAACTGCGGGCGTCTGGGCTGGGTTACCGATCGCACC
This sequence comes from Marinobacter sp., assembly GCA_041688195.1. GTDB lineage: Bacteria > Pseudomonadota > Gammaproteobacteria > Pseudomonadales > Oleiphilaceae > Marinobacter. Next base: position 2,765 of record JBDNIR010000559.1, on the reverse strand, counting down.
GGCTACCGTTACAGTGAGTATGACCCGGAGACTGGGCAGCCCTGGCCTGCAATGCCGGATTGTCTGCTGGAGCTGGCGACCGGCGCAGCCCGCGAGGCTGGCTATCCCGACTTCGTGCCGGACGCCTGCCTGATTAACCGTTATCTGCCCGGTAGCCGGATGTCCCTGCACCAGGACAAGAACGAAGAAGATTACTCCGCCCCTATCGTGTCAGTGTCACTTGGGCTGCCGATGGTCTTTCAGTTTGGCGGTGTGGCCCGCAAAGACAAGCCTGCGCGGCTGCCCCTGAGCCACGGCGATGTGGTGGTGTGGGGTGGTGTTGACCGGTTGCGGTATCACGGTGTCAGCCCACTGAAACCCGGGCATCATGAGTTAGTGGGAGAATGCCGTATTAACCTGACTTTCCGCAAAGCGGGCGCTTGAGGCCTTCGCAAATACTTCGTCAGCGAGATAGTCTCAAGTATCAATGCGAAGCATTACCGACAGCTATTATTATGGCTTCCGGCGGGGCAACACCAGAACCATTAGCAGGCTGACAGTCGCGGAGGCGGCGAGGGCACCGGCAAACGGTCCGAGGGTTGGAATGCCGCCGGGGAAGCTGGCAACCAAAAGACCTGACATCAGAGTGCCCCCTGCGGCCCAACCCGGTAGCACAGCACCTAAAAGTCCTGCCAGCGCGCCAGCAATAGCTGCCTTCTTGGTCATCCTCGACCACAGACCCATTAATACCGGTACCACGGCTGTGGCGCAGAGCAGATCTGCAATCAGGAACAACCGGAGTACTGAAACACCCTGGAGTGCGACGATCACCACCGGCACCATGAGTGCCACCGTTACCCAGCGAGCGCCGGTCAGGGACAAACCTTTTTTCTCTGTTACGGCCAGGGATGCCATGGCGTTTTGCAAGGTGTCCACCGAGGAAGCCACCAGCGTAAGCGCCAGTACAAGGGCAGGAATCGTAAGCCACACGGGGGCGTTATTTAGCAATGCGAAGAAGGGAATTGGCGGCGTTCCCAGGTCGAGGCCACTCATCGCGGCGATGATGCCAAGGCCGCCTACGAGGGCAACCACGACTATGGTTATGGCGCCACCCAGCAAGGCGCCCCGGCCCAGGGCAACGTCGTCTCTGGCGGACCACAGGCGTTGCCAATAGCCCTGATGGAAGAGATTGGCGGCAGTAACGGCAATAATCAGGGTGAGGGCAACGCTCAATGCACTGCCAACGGGAATGGATGGCAGCGCGGCGGTATCAGCCATCGCTGGCAACCGCCTGAGTGCTACAAAACCCACCACAATAAGCAGAAGAATCAGTAGCAGCCCTTGCCAGCGGTCTGTCATCAGGCTGGCCCGAAGGCCGCCCCAGGCGGTGTAAATCAGTGTGGTGACCGCAACCCCGATCACGGCAACACCGCCGTTAATCCCGGACAGCAGCGAGGTAATGGCGCCAATCGCGGTTAATTCAGCGGTGAGGAAGCAGAGCATGTAGAGTACCGAGATGAGCGACACCCAGCGTCGCACGCCATTGCCATAGCAGGCCTGGGCAAACTCCCCAATGCTACGGCCCTCGGGCAGATAGCGCCTGATGGCGGGGCCACAGTAGGCAAACACAATAAAGGGCAGTGCCGCGCCGATGGCATAGCCAGCCAGGGCAACCGGGCCTACCAACGCTCCGACTTCCGGCGGTGCAAACAGGATCCAGCCCCCCATACCCGAGGCCAGGAAAGACAAACCGAGGGCTTTGGCGCCTTGGGAATTGCGGGCGGTGACGAAATCATCCAGGCCGCCATCCGCAATGCGCGCCCGTAATCCAAGCCAGGTAAACAACAGCAGTGCCACAGCCAGCGCCGCAACGGTGGTGTAAAGCATGTCGCGCTTCCTCCGCCGGTATTAACCGGATCAGGTTCCAGGGTTTAAGCGTTCCACCAATTCGACGTTCTATGATGCCACAATCAGCTCGTCTTTGTTCATGGCTCTTGCGGTTTTCGGTAAGGCAGTGCCGTAAGTGCGGCTTGCCGGTAAGCTTCTACTTCGCGGGCTTCGTCCCGGACAAACTGGGCAATCGCATCGGCAAAGGCAGGATTGGCGATCCAGTGCCAGGAGTGCGTCAACACCGGCTCGAACCCCCTTACCAGCTTGTGTTCGCCCTGGGCGCCGGCGTCAAAACTCTGGAGACCCTGCGCAATGGCCAGCTCGATACCCTGGTAGTAACAGGTCTCGAAGTGCAGGTGATTATACTCCTCCAGACAGCCCCAGTAGCGTCCATAGAGTGTGCTTGCGCCGGTCAGAAACAGCGCTCCGGCGATCATCTCGTTGTCCTTGATAGCCATAATGATGTGGAGTTGTTCTGGCTGGTTCTTTCGCAGTGCCTGAAAGAACTCGAGGTTCAGGTAAGGGCGTTGTCCGCGCTTTAGGTAGGTGGCCTGATAGAACACATAAAACGCAGACAGTACGTGGTCGGGGACGCTGGCGCCGGGGAAGTGTCGGAATTCGATGCCCTGGACAGCAACATCGCGTCGCTCCTTGCGTATGGATTTGCGTTTACGAGAGGTCAGCGTCGCCAGAAAGGCCTCGAAATCCTCATAATCACGATTGAACCAATGGAACTGACAGCCCAGGCGGTGCAGACGATCCGGCGCGTCGAGCAGGTGTTGATCCGAAGGGTCGGGGAACAAAAGATGCCAGCTGCCAGCGCCGTTGGCTGCTGCCACTCCATCCAATGCTTCATTGAGCTCATTCGGGGTGATGCGGTCGCGCTCACGTTTATC
>JBDNIR010000558.1:0-1433 GCA_041688195.1 Marinobacter sp. | reverse complement strand
TCCCGCATAGGAGCGGTGCAGCCTTCCAGATAGCTGACGTAGCTGCTGTCTTCGGCGATGATCAGGGTGCGTTCGAACTGCCCGGTGTTGGCTGCGTTGATGCGGAAATACGTGGACAGCTCCATGGGGCAACGCACGCCTTTCGGTATGTACACGAAGGTGCCGTCGGAGAAGACCGCAGAGTTCAAGCCTGCAAAGAAGTTGTCACCAGACGGGACGACAGAGCCCAGATATTTTTTGACCAGCTCCGGGTGATCCTGAATGGCTTCGGACATGGAGCAGAAAATCACGCCCGCTTTGGCGAGTGGTTCTTTGAACGTTGTCGCTACTGAAACTGAGTCAAACACGGCATCGACTGCCACGCCTGCCATCTGTGCACGCTCGTGCAGGGGGATGCCCAGTTTTTCGTAGGTTCTGAGTAGCTCCGGGTCCACTTCGTCCAGGCTCTGGAGCATGTCTTCTTTGCGCTTGGGCGCGGAATAGTAGGAAATTGAGTTGTAGTCAATTTTTGGGTAACCCACGTGCGCCCAATTCGGCTCATCCATTTCCAGCCAGCGACGATAGGCCTTCAGCCGCCACTCAAGCATCCATTCCGGCTCTTTCTTGAGGCCGGAAAGGCGGGCAATCACGTCTTCGTTCAGTCCGGGTTCGAAAGTGTCGGATTCAATATCAGTCACGAAACCGTGCTCGTATTCCCGTTTGACCAGCTCGTTCACTTCTTTATCGGTGGTCGCCATGATCGTCGCTCCATATCTATCGTCGAGGGCTCTAAGAGCCCTGGTGTTTCTGCGGTTTTCATTTGGTACCCAAGGTCAACGTCGCTTTGACCTTTTATTTGCCGTTGTAGGTTGTCCTGGGTATGCGGGTTTGAGCCAAGCCGGAATAACCAACTTTCTTGACGCCGATGCGCAACGCAAGACCTTGCCGCGTTTCGCAAGCTGGCGCTGAATCTGTTTTGCCGCATTTTCAGTCAATGTAATTGCCATAAGTTAAGCTCCAAAGAAAACACCGAAATAACTCAAAGTGAAGAGGTGATCCGTCAGGGTTGTCAGGGCCTCATGCCCTTCACTAATACGGTGAATATTTAGTATCGTTCCGAAACTACCATATTGTCAATATAGTTTTTAAACGCTACTATGTAAGCATGATCAAGAATCTGGAAATTAGACGCTACTACCATAAGTATGATCAAGGAGCTGGAAATGAACGGTCGCGCTAATGCGGAGTTGGTCTTTCACTTGGGACGCATAGCGTCCGGCGAGGGTCTCGCGGAGGGGCTGACGGCAGCCCAATGGGCGGCGCTCAGATACTTCGCGCAGGCCAACCGCTTCTCGCAAACGCCGTCCGCCTTCGCCGCGTTCCATGCCACAACCCGGGGTACGGCGTCACAGACAATCAAAAGCCTCGAAACCCAAGGCTATCTGACACGCATG
>JBDNIR010000143.1:0-3741 GCA_041688195.1 Marinobacter sp. | reverse complement strand
CTTTACGTCACGCTCGAACCCTGCACCATGTGTGTCGGAGCCATTATCCATAGCCGTGTTTCGCGGCTTGTGTACGGTGCCCGCGAGCCCAAAGCCGGTGCGATCATCTCAACGCGCCGGACGTTAGAAGAAGAGACCTTCAACTGGCAGGTTGAGGCAATCGGTGGCGTACTTGAACAGCCATGCCGTGAGGTGATATCCGACTTTTTTGTTGCTCGTCGTGAGCAGATTCGACGTCTGCGTCATGGTCAATCAGGGAACGAACAGGAGTAATCCATGAAAGTGCTGGTTACCGGCGGTGCCGGTTATATTGGAAGTCATGTTGTACGCCAGCTGGGCGAAGCGGGCCACGACATTGTCGTGTTTGATAATCTGTCCACCGGGTATCGCTGGGCGGTCACATTCGGAGAGCTGGTCATTGGTGACCTTGCGGACGAGGACGCTATCGAGGCCGTCTTCAGCCAGCACAATTTTAAAGCCGTTTTACATTTTGCGGCCAACATCGTGGTTCCGGAATCCGTTGCCAATCCCCTCAAGTACTACAGCAACAACACCCGCAATACATTGAACCTATTGAAAGTGATCGAGCGTCATAAAACGCCTTTCATGGTGTTCTCATCCACCGCTGCGGTTTATGGCATGCCCGAGGAAAAAGTGCTGGCCGAATCCCAGCCGCTAGTGCCCATCAATCCTTACGGCGCGTCGAAAATGATGAGCGAGCGAATGATCATGGACCTCGCTGCTGCTTCATCCCTCAACTATGTCATCTTACGGTATTTCAACGTCGCGGGCGCCAATCCCGATGGTCTGCTTGGGCAGGCAACACCGGAGGCAACGCACCTGCTCAAGGTAGCCTGCGAGTGTGTCACCGGGCAGCGTGAGGGTATGAGCGTGTTTGGCACCGACTACGACACCCGGGATGGCACCTGCGTCCGGGATTATATCCATGTCGAGGATCTTGCCAAAGCCCATGTCATGGCGCTGGAATTCATGCACAAAGGCGGCGAGTCTCAGGTTCTGAATTGCGGGTACGGTCGCGGCTTTACCGTCAGTGAAGTTATTGATGTGGTCAAAAGGCTGTCCGGGAATGACTTCCCGGTAGAGCGGGTCGGGCGCCGTGCAGGTGACCCGGATGCCCTCATGGCAGACAACAGTAAGATCACCCGAACACTGGGTTGGACGCCGGACTACGACAATCTGGATACCATTGTTGGTACAGCGTTGGCGTGGGAAGCCATTTGGCAAAAGCGACGTCAATCCTCGTAATCATTTCAAGCGACTTGAAATCACTCTTATGGATGGACTTTAAAGGATGAAAATTACCATTTTTGGCACCGGTTATGTTGGTCTTGTTACAGGCGCATGTCTTGCGGATGTCGGCCACGATGTGCTTTGCATGGATGTCGATGAGAACAAGATCGAAAAACTGAATAATGGCCAGATTCCCATATATGAGCCGGGTCTGGACAGCATTGTTAAACATAACGTGGACGCTGGCCGGCTGAACTTCACCACCGACACTGAGCAGGCTGTGGGGCATGGTACATTGCAGTTTATCGCCGTGGGCACGCCTCCGGATGAGGACGGTTCTGCCGATCTGCAGTATGTCACTGCGGTTGCTCGCTCCATCGGCCAGTACATGACTGACTACAAGGTAATCGTCGATAAGTCGACAGTGCCGGTTGGAACCGGCGACAAGGTTCGTGCTGCCGCCCGTGCGGAGCTCGACCGTCGTGGCCTGGAACTGGAATTTGATGTTGTATCGAACCCTGAATTCCTCAAGGAAGGGGCCGCGATCAACGATTTTATGAAGCCTGACCGGATCGTGATCGGCACTGATAGCGCGCGCGCGCAGGAGTTGCTGCGAGAAGTTTACTATCCGTTTAACCGCAGCCATGATCGTATGATCTACATGGATATTCGTTCCGCCGAGCTGACCAAATACGCGGCCAATGCCATGCTGGCTACCAAGATCAGCTTCATGAACGAAATCGCCAATCTGTCCGAGCGCCTGGGGGCCGATATTGAGGCGGTCAGACGGGGGATTGGCTCCGACCCGCGTATTGGCTACCACTTCATATATCCGGGCTGTGGTTATGGCGGCTCCTGCTTTCCAAAGGATGTAACGGCCCTGACCAGAACAGCGCGGGATTGCGGTTACGAGGCCCGGCTGCTGAATGCTGTAGAAGAAGTCAACGCGGCCCAGAAACACGTACTTTTCGACAAGATCAGCCACTACTTCCAGGGCAATGTGAAAGGCAAAGTGGTTGCGCTCTGGGGGCTGGCTTTCAAGCCCAATACGGATGACATGCGTGAAGCTTCCGCCCGTATGCTGATGGAAGATTTATGGAAGGCTGGCGCCCAGGTACAGGCGTTTGACCCGGAGGCAATGGAAGAAACCCAGCGTATCTATGGCGATCAGGAAGGCTTGCAGCTTTGCGGGACTAAAGAGCAGGCCTTGAAAGGTGCGGATGTGCTGGTGATATGTACCGAGTGGAAAGAATTCCGCTCACCGGATTTCGCCAGCATCGCCGCCGCGTTGAAAGAGCCCGTGGTATTTGATGGCCGCAACCTGTATGAACCGGAAATGCTCGAGCGTTATGGCCTGATCTACTATGCCATCGGCCGCGGGCGTAACCAATTCAGCGCGGTATGAGCCTCGGCTTATGACATTTGAGCTGCACCCCCGCCTTGCGGAAGACACCATCAGCCTGGGTCACACCGGGCTGTGCGATATAAGGCTGATGAACAACGCTACCTGGCCCTGGTTGCTGCTGGTTCCAATGAGAGAGGGCGTGCGTGAAATCTATCAGCTCACCGAGCAGGATCAGATGCGTTTACTGAGGGACTCATCTGTGCTCGGCAAGGGCATGATGGAGTTGTTTGGCGGCCACAAGCTGAATGTGGCCGCTCTTGGTAATATGGTGCCCCAATTGCACGTGCACCATATAGTTCGGTATGAAGGTGATACGGGCTGGCCCGGCCCTGTGTGGGGCGTGCAACCGCCTGTACCTTATTCCCGGGTAGCCCTTGAGCGACGGATTGAAGTGCTCGGCGAGTTAATCGCGGAGGTGATGAATAAAGGGCACGAGTAAAGCATTCGTTACGCTTGCTCCGCCTGTTTTTTTGAGACTTTTGCCAAAGTCTGGGACCCCACCAGGATCATCCGCAGTTCCGTCTTCAGTTTGGTTTTTAGAACCTCTTTCTCCTTGGTTGTCGCATCCAGCGCTTCCGCGCCGTGGTTAAAAACCAGGGTGACCATGGCTTCGGCGACCAGCCGGGCATCGTAGAGGGGTTTCTTTTGTTCGTCGGCAATCCGTCGCAGATCGTCGGCCAACTCCGTAACAAAATGGTCAATCTCGGCCTGGATAACTGTGCGAAACGGCTTCGAAACGCCAGTGCGTTCACGAAGCAAGAGTCTGAAAAGATTGGCGTTATTGCCCAGATATTCCATGAATGTTTCGACTGAAGTACTGATTGCGCTGCCGTTGCGGGCAATGCGTTTGCGAGCCTGGCGCATCAATTGGCGAAGGGCGAGCCCACTTTCGTCCACCAGAGCCAGCCCCAGTTCATCAAGCTCTGCAAAGTGACGGTAGAATGATGTTGGCGCAATACCGGCAGCTCGCGCCACTTCCCGGAGGCTCAGGCTGCTAAAGCCCCGGTCAGCACTTAACTGGCCCAGTGCGGCATCCATCAGCGCGCGGCGTGTTTTCAACTTCTGTTCGGCTCGGGCTGACAAAT
>JBDNIR010000557.1:0-3639 GCA_041688195.1 Marinobacter sp. | reverse complement strand
GGTCATAGGTCATAGGTCATAGGTCTTGCGTTTTGCCTCTCGAAGAATTCTACTGACACGGGAATAATGCAGTCCAAAGAAATCACCAATCTCTTTCATGCGGTATCCCCGCTTGCATAGGATAGAACGATCGCCTCGTTCCGAGAGGCAGCGTCAGCATAGTGTTTCAAGGATTTTGCCAAAGGCCTACGCTGACTGGACGGTATCTCGCTCAGCCGACAACGGAGCCGTTCTGGGTACTTAAAGCCTTTTCCCGGTTCAGAGTGACACTTATGATCATTTCAGCCTCTACGGATTACCGCGCAGCGGCACAACGCAAACTGCCGCCATTCCTTTTCCATTACATTGATGGTGGCTCTTACGCGGAACATACACTCAGACGCAACGTCGAGGACCTGGCCGAGATCGCGCTGCGCCAGCGCGTACTGCGCAACATGTCCGAGCTGAGCCTGGAGACCCGCCTGTTCAACGAGACCCTGTCGATGCCAGTAGCACTGGCACCCGTCGGCCTGACCGGGATGTGCGCCCGGCGTGGCGAAGTACAGGCGGCCAAGGCGGCGGCGGCCAAGGGCATCCCCTTTACCCTGTCTACGGTGTCGGTGTGCCCGATAGAGGAAGTCGCGCCCGCCATCGACCGGCCAATGTGGTTCCAGCTTTATGTCCTCAAGGACCGCGGCTTCATGAAGAATGCTCTTGAGCGAGCCAAGGCTGCCGGCATCACTACCCTGATGTTCACCGTCGACATGCCAGTACCGGGCGCCCGCTACCGTGACGCGCATTCCGGCATGAGCGGCCCGAACGCAGCGATGCGGCGGATGGTGCAGGCCGTGACGCATCCGGCCTGGGCGTGGGACGTCGGGCTATTCGGTCGGCCCCATGATCTGGGCAATATATCCGTCTACCGCGGTCACCCCACGGGCCTGGCGGATTATATTGGCTGGCTGGGTGAGAATTTCGACCCTTCCATATCCTGGAAGGATCTGGAGTGGATTCGCGAATTCTGGGAGGGCCCTATGGTGATCAAAGGCATCCTCGACCCGGAGGATGCCAGGGACGCGGTGCGCTTCGGCGCTGACGGCATTGTGGTATCCAATCATGGCGGGCGCCAGCTCGATGGCGTGCAGTCCAGCGCGCGCGCGTTGCCGGCCATTGCCGACGCAGTAAAAGGCGACCTGGCGATACTCGCCGACTCGGGCATCCGCACCGGCCTGGACGTGGTACGCATGCTCGCCCTGGGCGCCGATACCGTGATGCTCGGCCGCGCCTTTATCTACGCCCTGGCCGCAGCCGGTGGCGCTGGCGTGAGCAATCTGCTGGAGCTGATCGAAAAGGAAATGCGCGTGGCCATGGTGCTTACCGGGGCCAGATCCATCAACGAGATCAGCGCCGATTCTCTGGTGCGCGAACTGGGCCGCTGAACCAGCACACTAATCGACGATTACCGGAGTATTCATGAGCCTGTCGAGTGACTTTCTGACCGCCGTCGAACGCCTTATCCCCGGAGATCGGCGCTTCGACTCCTAGCCCTGATCTTCCCGCGCAATAGCGCGATAGGCGATATCATTGCGGTAGAAGCTGCCGTTCCAGCTGATTTTCTTTGCCAGCTGGTAGGCTCGCTGCTGGGCTTCGGTAACGGTGTTGCCCAGTGCCGTGGCGCAGAGCACCCGTCCGCCATGGGTAACCACCTGATCACCTTCAAGGCGGGTGCCGGCGTGGAAGACTTTCTCACCAGAAGTTTCCAGTTCTGGCAAACCGGAAATCACATCTCCTTTGGTATAGCTGGCGGGGTAACCGCCAGCCGCCAGTACGATCCCAACAGCGGCTTGCTCATCCCACTGGCTACTGCACTGGTCGAGCTTGCCATCAATGGCGGCATTGCAGAGCTCTACCAGGTCGGATTGCATCCGTAGCATTATGGGTTGGGTCTCAGGGTCTCCAAAACGGCAGTTGAACTCGATGACTTTGGGCGCCCCCTCCGGATCAATCATCAGCCCGGCATAGAGAAATCCGGTATAGGCGTGGTCTTCGTCAGCCATGCCCTTAACGGTGGGGTAGATGACTTCATTCATGATGCGCTGGTGGACATCTGCCGTCACCACGGGCGCAGGAGAGTATGCACCCATGCCGCCGGTATTGGGGCCGGTATCACCGTCACCCACACGCTTGTGATCCTGGGAGGTTGCCATAGCGAGCACATTCGTGCCGTCCACCATAACGATAAAGCTGGCTTCCTCGCCCTCCAGAAATTCTTCAACAACCACCCGGCTGCCGGCCTCGCCAAAGGCATTGCCAGCGAGCATGTCACGGATGGCATCCTCGGCCTCGGCCATGGTCATCGCAACGATTACCCCTTTGCCCGCCGCCAGCCCATCGGCCTTGACCACGATAGGGGCGCCCTGTTGGCGAACATACGCCAAGGCCTCATCAATATCGGTAAAGTTGCCGTAGTCTGCGGTGGGAATGGCATGGCGTGCCAGGAAGTTCTTGGTGAAAGCCTTGGAACCTTCCAGTTGGGCAGCGCCTTTTGAAGGGCCAAACACTCTGAGCCCCCGGCTTTCAAACAGGTCGACAATCCCTTCAACCAACGGCGCCTCCGGGCCGACAATGGTCAGGCCGACCTGATGAGTCGTCGCAAAATCCGCCAGTTCGTTGAGATCCATGCCATCGATGGCGACATTCTCAAGACCGGGTTCAGTAGCGGTACCCGCATTACCCGGCGCCACGAATACCCGATCCGCCTGGGGCGACTGTGCGACTTTCCAGGCCAGGGCGTGTTCACGGCCGCCATTACCGATGATCAGAATATTCATGGTGCAGATTCCTTTGATGTATTAATGCCTGAAGTGGCGCATGCCGGTGAAGACCATCGCGATGCCGTGTTCGTTCGCAGCATCGATGACTTCCTGGTCCCGCATTGAACCCCCTGGCTGAATCACCGCCGTTATTCCCGCGGCGGCGGCGGCGTCGATGCCGTCCCGGAAGGGGAAGAAGGCGTCGGATGACATCACCGAGCCCTTGACCTCCAGGCCTTCGTCGGCAGCCTTGATGCCAGCAATGCGGGCACTGTATACGCGACTCATCTGGCCGGCTCCAATGCCAATGGTGCGGCCAGCGCGGGCGTAGACAATGGCGTTGGATTTGACGTATTTGGCCACTTCCCAGGCGAACAGAAGGTCGTTCAGCTCCGCCTCGGTAGGCTGTCGGTCGGTCACCACTTTAACGTCTTTCATGGCAACCATGCCGAGGTCCCGGTCCTGCACCAGCAGGCCGCCGGTGACGCGCTTATAATCCATCGCTCTGACACGCTCGCCATCAAATTCACCGCAGACCAGTAGTCGGATATTCTTTTTCGCGGCGACCAGCTCTGCGGCTTCTGGTGCAATACTCGGGGCAATAATGACTTCGACAAATTGGCGTTCAATAATGGCTTTTGCAGTGTCTGCATCCAGCTCCCGGTTGAAGGCGATGATGCCGCCAAAAGCGGAAGTGGGGTCGGTAGCAAAGGCGAGGTTATAGGCCTGTCGGATGTCGCTGCCGATCGCGACTCCACAGGGGTTGGCGTGTTTAACGATAACGCAGGCCGGGTCAGCAAACGGCTTCACGCACTCAAGCGCTGCATCTGTATCGGCAACATTGTTG
>JBDNIR010000556.1:0-4253 GCA_041688195.1 Marinobacter sp. | reverse complement strand
TCCAGACCAGAGTTGACCAGTGTTCCGTCCAGGTCAAATGCCACCCCACGAAAATTACGGGCAAGTGCCTCTGTCAGCTTTTGCATGCCTGCTCCTGTATGGCTATTAATAAATACACACTTGCCCTATCCGGGCCGGTGTCTCAGGATACAGGTCTTTATCCGGAGTTCCGATGATGACGCGTCTCTTTATCCTGCCTTTGCTTGCAGTAATGTTCGTCAGTGGTTGCGCCTCACTGTCGCCTTATTCCATCAGTGAGGGCGCACTGGAAGGGCATTTACAAAATGCCATCAAAGACTTTGACCGTCAGCAAATGCGGGCCGGATCGCCCTTGGGCGTCTCGTTGAGTAACGCTGATATAACCCTGGGGCCTGACGGTCGGGATGTGGCGGTAATGGACCTGACAGGCCAGGTCTCCCTGAATGCATTAATGACCCGCATCCCGGTGGATATCATTCTCAAACTGGAAGGTGCGCCGGTTTATGACAGCCAGGAGAAGGCGGTGTATTTGCGCCGGCTGCAACTGCTGGACAGCCGGATTGACTCCCCCTACTTCAAGGGGGACCTCAAACCTGTCACAGATACCGTGATGCGAGCAGTGGCGCAGATGTTGGAAACGGTGCCAATCTATCGACTGGATGAAAACGACTTCGGTCAGCGCCTGCTGGGCATCGTGCCCATGGACATAAGAGTTGCCCCTGGACGTCTGGAGTTTATCACCGCCGAATAACCACTGCGGCGCTCAGTTGCTGCTGCAATGGCAGCAGGTCGAACTGACGCTCCGGGTGATTCGGATCTACCAGCACGGTGGCGGATTTATAAACCCGTGGTGTGGAGTAAAGCAGCTTGATAGCCTTCCAGTGCGAGGGTGCCACATAACGATCACCGTAATTCTGTTCAAGCCAGGCCCTGATGCGGGGCGCTTTGTTGGACGCCATCTTGGGGAAGAAGTGGTGCTCAATGTGGTGGCTGAACCGATAATGCAAACGGTCAAGAACCGGTAACGTGCGCACGCTCATGGAGTTATCCAACGGGTTGTTGGTAGCTGTTTGTGGGCGCAGAAAATGATTGGTCAGAATGTAGCCCTGACCCAGCGCATTAGCCACCATAAAGGGAATCACTACGGTGAACAGCGCGAGCGGCCCGGAGAATACCGCCAGTGTCAGCCAGGCGGCGACACACACCAGGCTCTGAATGATGGCTTTGCGACGGTTCATACCTCTGAACTGTTTACGCCGTTTAGCCTGGAACCACAGCACCAACTGGGCATGAAAGCTGAATGAATAAGTCAGGAACAGGTAGCTGTACCAGGTACGTGAGCCCGGTGCCAGCTTGATGAACTTCTTCTGTTTCGGATCAATCTTGTAACGGCGCAGGGTGCCAAAACTGTCAGGGTCCGAATCCCCCATATTGGTGTGGCCGTGATGAACAACGTTATGCCATTTACGCCAGAACTCCGGTGGCGCGATCATCGGGCCAAATCCCAGCCAACCGAAGAAGTTCTGCCAGCGCTTGCTCATACCCAGGGAGCCGTGCAGCACTTCATGGGCCAGCAAGGCCTGGGAACCGAGGGTATGCCCCACCACCAAGCCGATAAGCAAGTTGACATACCAGGGCAGACCCGCTGTCAGAATGGTCGCGATACCGCCCCAGATCACCAGCTGCAGGGGCAAAAACCAGATCACCCGCCAAGTTTGGGTGTTAAAGGTATCGGCTGGCAACTCCTTGCGCATACGATCACGCAGCGCACGCTCGTCCGGTAACCCATAACTTTCGGGCCTTAAATTTTGTGGCTTAACAGCAACATTCATCATTCACCTATAGATTTCAGAGTACAGTTGTAAGCTGAATTTACAGCAACAGTCATGACAGAACAATGGCATTTGGATAAATTTTTGATGAAGGTCAAAAAAGACATGTGGCACCCAAGCCGATATGATCCTGCCACACCTGCTACCGAGTACTCGCTGTATGGCTACAGATACCCAGCACGTTATTGCCGCCACCCGCCTTTGGCTGGAAAAGGCCGTTATCGGCCTTAACCTCTGTCCTTTCGCCAGAGCACCCTACCTGAAAGGTCAGGTGCACTTTGAAGTCTCTGAAGCTCGGACGCCGGAGGCATTGCTGGAAGATCTCACTGCCGAGCTCACCTCCCTCTTGGCCACTCCGCCACAGACTGTTGAGACTACGCTGCTGATTCACCCGAAGGTGTTATCGGATTTCGAGGATTTTAATAATTTCCTGCAGACCGCAAACCATGTGGTCGAACTGCTCGACCTTGAAGGGACCCTGCAGATTGCCAGCTTTCACCCCCACTACCAGTTCGCCGACACCCACCCGGACGACCTGGAGAACTACACCAACCGCTCCCCCTACCCGACATTGCACATACTTCGGGAAAGCAGCATAGAGAAGGCTGTCGACAGCATGGAAAACACAGACGCAATCTACGAAGCGAATATTGCAGCGCTGGAGAAACTGGGAAAAGAAGGCTGGGAGAAGCTCTGGAAGGCAGCTAAGCGTTAAAAACGCTAACTGCCTGACAATGAGGTATCGGAAGGATCGATTTCCATTTGCTGGATTGCAATCACGGCCTGGGTCCGGTTGCGAACTCCAAGCTTTCGGAACACCGCTGTAATGTGAGCCTTGATGGTTGCTTCCGACACATCCAGGTCGTAGGCAATCTGTTTATTCAGCAGCCCTTCCGCCAGCATACCCAACACCCGGAACTGCTGAGGCGTGAGCGATGCGAGTTTCTCGGAGAAGTCGGTGGTATCGCCCTGGAGGCGTTCGATCCGTTCCGCTACGCCTTCCGGTAGCCAGACATCACCACCCAGCACATCCTGGATCGCTTGGATGATGGTTGGCAGAGGCGCCGATTTCGGTATAAACCCTGACGCCCCGTAATCGATCGAACGACGCATCACCTGCAATTCTTCGGAGCCTGACACCACCACCACTGGTAATCCGGGGTACTGGCCACGCATAAAAACCAGTCCCGAGAAACCATGGGCACCCGGCATGTTCAGATCCAGCAGAACCAGATCTGCGTCCGGGTGCGCATCCACCGCGTCCTGCAATGCTTTAATGCTCTCGACCTCAACCGTCAGAGCATCTGGCACTGCCTGATTCACCGCTTGCCTCAATGCAGCACGAAACAGCGGGTGATCGTCAGCGATGATAATGTGTTGTGCCATTCAGCCAATTCCTTGCAAAGTAATCGTTGGTGACTTTATACGCTATTTATTAGCGCGATGCTTGATGAGTTCATCGACAACACCCGGATCGGCCAAAGTTGAGGTATCACCCAACTGATCGTGCTCGTTCGCTGCAATCTTCCGCAGAATACGCCGCATGATTTTGCCTGATCGGGTCTTCGGCAACCCAGGCGCCCACTGGATGACGTCTGGCGAGGCGATCGGTCCGATCTCTTTGCGAACCCACTGAATCAGCTCCTTTTTGAGCTCATCGGTCGGCTCCTCGCCGTGAACCAGAGTAACGTAAACATAAATGCCCTGGCCTTTGATGTCGTGAGGGAACCCCACCACAGCCGCTTCTGCGACCTTGCCGTGGGCGACCAGTGCACTTTCAACTTCTGCCGTACCGAGACGGTGGCCGGAAACGTTCAGCACGTCGTCCACCCGCCCGGTAATCCAGTAATAACCATCCTCATCCCGGCGCACGCCATCGCCGGTAAAATACATGCCCTTGTAATCGCTGAAATACGTCTGCTTGAAGCGCTCATGATCTCCATAGATCGTCCGCATCTGGCCTGGCCAGCTGTCTCGAATAACCAGGTTGCCCTCGCATGCACCTTCCAGAACATGGCCATCCGGATCGACGATGGCGGGCTGAATACCAAAGAACGGCAGAGTTGCGGAACCCGGCTTCAGATCAACTGCGCCAGGCAGAGGGGAAATAAGAATGCCGCCGGTCTCGGTCTGCCACCAGGTATCTACAATCGGACAATTGCCATTACCGATCACCCGGTGGTACCACTCCCAGGCTTGCGGATTGATCGGTTCACCCACAGAGCCCAGCAGGCGCAGGCTGTCGCGGGTGGTGCCGTTCATGCAGGATTCACCCTCAGCCATTAACGCGCGAATGGCGGTGGGTGCAGTGTAGAGAATGTTGACCTTGTGCTTGTCCACCACCTGCCCCATCCGGGACGTGTCCGGATAATTCGGCACTCCCTCAAACAGGAGGGTTACTGCGCCGTTGGCCAGCGGTCCGTAGAGAATGTAGCTGTGGCC
>JBDNIR010000555.1:0-2699 GCA_041688195.1 Marinobacter sp. | reverse complement strand
GGAGTAGACAGCCTAGGGAGAAGGTATGCTGAAGAAACCGGCATACCTATTAAATCCTTCCCCGCTAACTGGGCTAGATATGGTAGAGGCGCAGGTCATTTGAGAAATGATGAAATGGCTGAATACGCAGATCAGTTAATAGCGTTTTGGGATGGAAGATCTCCTGGGACACAAAGCATGATAAAGTTAGCTAGAGCACGAGGCCTAGCTGTGCATATAATAGGAATATAGGAGCAAAAATGAATAAGTACCTAGTAAAAATCGAATCGGTAGAATACAGACAGGGACTTGTAGATAAGTTTGAGAAGGTCGGTACGGCGGAATCTATGCCTGACTTGCTGCTAGTAACAACTGAGCAGCCAATATCTGTTATCAGAGAGTGCGCGGGCGTCGTTATGGTCGAGTCTGACGGAATGGCCGAGATGTTAGTTGACCAGCCCGATGCCCCCGAGTGGGGCTTGCCGTGGATCTCAAACTCAGGTGGAAGCTACGAGAACGACAAATCTGGCAATGGCGTTGACATCTATGTAGTCGATACAGGCGTTAGAGATACCCATGTAGACCTAGTGGGGCGCGTGCGAACGCTGTACAGTTTTGACGGTGCCCCCTACTCACTTGTGGGAGATCAATCACCAACGCATGGCACTAGCGTCTCAGGATGTGCTGCGGGGTCTGTATATGGTACAGCCAAGGAAGCCACCATAGTTAACTGTAGAATCGATTGGTCTACCTCAGATATATTGAAGGCATTAGACAAAGTTTTGCGCGATCATCTAGATAAGCCAGATGAAAGGCAGTCAATCTTGAACTTCTCAGGTTCTTCACTCTCAAGTATTATAGGTGATGCTTTCGAAAGGCTTACTCAATACGGCGTTGTGGTTGTAGCGGCAGCGGGTAACTCCAGCGAGGATAGACCGCGATGGCCTGCTAGGAATACATGGGTTATTGCGGTGGGTGCGATTAACGAGCAGGAAAAACCAGCTTGGTTTACTAACAAGAATTGCGATGTATACTCCCCTGGTCAGGATATTGTCACTGCCTCAGTCTTCTCTGATACGTCAATCAACACGATAAGCGGGACTAGTTTCTCGGCCCCGTATTACGCCGGATTACTTGCGTGTCTGATCGAGGGGAGTGACAAGTTTAATTCGTCCTCAACGGTCAGTGACTTCATTTGGCGTATGAGAAATCAAATGATGGAGACAAACAGAATAGCCAACTTCCCTAATGGGGGTTTACCAGTAAGAACAGCAACCACGAACGGGCTGGGCGGCAATTACTATGTGAATCCATCTAAGGCTTTTACTGATAGCGAGATACGTGACTGGCTAGTAGCTAATGCAGACAACCCTCAAGTGGTTGCAGATGCCTGCGAGTCGGCAAATCTATCGCTTAATAGGCTAAACAGAATCGCGGGTCCCGATATTGGAATTGATGATTTAAATAAGTATTTCAAGGATGCTGGTGTTACACCTTGGTGGTTTACTTAGGGTGATTTTCTAGCAGGAAATTCGGCCAGAAGCTCAGTTAATGTAGGCTCGGCTCTAGCGCCAGTTTTAACCTCCTCTTGTACTTGATAAGCATACGTCCATACCGCATCCCGCCAATCAACCGTGACCTGTGCTTCGGCACCAAATGAGCCCGTACTAGATGCGTAACTACACTCGGATATTACCGAGCTATAACCTCTGGATTTAGAAGAGTCATCAAGCATCGTTTGTACTGCCTGAGACACCTCTTCTTCTTTGCTTATTGGTTTCGGCCTAGCGTTCATTTCATCAGCCTGCATCTGTAGCCAGTCTGCCTCTATAAACTCTCCCGTAACTCCGTCAATTTTAGTATCACTGCTGTCAGGGCAAGTGCCGAAGAACTCAGGTAGGTTTGTAGGGTAGTTGCTCTCACGCGCCCATACGAATTCAAGACCTTTTACCTTTGGATGGGCTGGGCCGTTTCTGGCTGGTTCGGTCTCTACGCTAATGCCAGTGATTGAATCTACGTGCGTGAACTGTATATATTTCATTGGTTGTTCCTATTATATTATACTTCTACGAATGGCCCGCACACTTCTCGTGCTAGACTTGCCACTGTCGTTTTGGGATCCAGTGATGGAGGAACTCCAGTATCCTTGGTACCACGCGCGGGAGGCGCTGAAGTCGCTGCTGCTCCAGTATATTGCCGAGCCATACTCAAATGCCTCTGCGCCACCGGTCTGAAAAGCTGTGGCCGCCGTCTGCGCAGGACTTCCAGCGGTGTACGCGGCCCCTGTTGGAGAGCTATTATTATTTAACCCGTGGGTGCTCGCTGTGTCGCCATAGCTGCCTAAGTTTTTATAATCTGGTGTGGCTCCAGTAGGTCTGCCAGTAGTGTTGTTGTCACCCGTTCCCGGCTTTAGGTTGCGCCATGCAAGCTCAAGCTCGTCTCTTGCTGATAAGTACCAATCCGTCTTGCCGCCTATATTCAGGTCATTACAGAAATGAGCTGCTGGGTATACCGTTGAGCTGCCAGCAGCCACCATTGCCAGAGTGGCCTTCAAACCCTCAGTCAACGTGCCAGTGGCAGATGGCGCGGCTGTACCTGCGTTCTTGTAAGCTATAGAGGCATTTTCACCGCTGGATTTAGGTGCGACTATTACCCGATACTTCGACATGATCGACCAGTCTGTGAATGTGCCTGAACCTCCTACGCTTGTTACGTCTATT
>JBDNIR010000142.1:0-2672 GCA_041688195.1 Marinobacter sp. | reverse complement strand
CCAGACCCGGGCGGCAATGTCGTCGTCCATGGGCGACTTGTAAAACGCTGCGTAGCCGTTGAACAGTTCACGCCAGCGTGGCTGATCAGACTCTGTCACTGAGCGGATTATGAATGCAGCCATTTCCCTTTCCTCCTGAGGTTTCGAGAAACCGGGACAGATTTATTTTTGGTGCTCAGTTGGCACTCTATTCCAAATCTTGACGAGGCATAAAATAAATCTGTCCCGGTTTTTCCTTTCGTTATATAGCCCCTACACATAATGCCTTTGGTCAGAAGCTCGGTGATAGCAGCCCAGCAATGCCCAACCAAGTTGATAAGCCCCTTTGGGGAAAGCTCAGACGAGACGATGACGCAATCAGATATCTGGGTAATCTTAAAATCGAGATTATGGCGATTACATCGGATTTCTGGGCAGAAGCTGGGCCCATATCGACGCATGTTTTGCTCATCTTCCGGGGTGCCCAAGATGGCAAGGTACTCCAAGATTTCAGAGAGACTCTTGTCGTGACCGGTTTCCGCCGCTTCAAGCATCCCCTTGAACCCGAGCACATCAACAAAGGCCACAAATTTTTCAGAAAATTCCATTGTCGCCCTCGCAGGTATAACGCCGATGGTAGCCGGCGCCGGAGCGCAGCGGAGGGAACCAAAAGCGGTGCACTTTTGGCGTCCGGTTGACCGCTTGGTTAAGCTGCCTCGAAGTTCAGGGGATGAATGTCATCCAGGTTGAGCGTATTCCGCGCCACCCAGAGATCATACATATCCTGCATCGCCAACCAGCTTTCCGGTGTGCGACCAAGAACCTTTGATAGCCGCAATGCCATCTCTGGACTAATGCCACTATCGCCTTTTAGCAACCGAGACAGGGTCGAAGGCGAAACCCCCAAGCTTGAGGCGAGCTGGCGAGAACTAATACCGAAAGGCTCCAAATATACCTCCCGGATAAAGTCACCGGGATGCGGCGGATTATGCATAGTCATTAGTGATAATCCTCATAATCAAGTACATATCATCCACCGACGTGGCGGTATCAAGGGCGGCAAGTTGCATACGCAGCTTCTTGGAATGATCGGCTTGTATCCCTGCCATGCTGCCAGTCGAGTAGAAACGTTTCAGTCCCTTGTGACGGAATGATTTAATCATGAAGGAATGCTAGCATGTTGCGCATCACGCAACAATAGTTCAACGGTAAGCGCTCAACGAGGTTTGAGAATACCTATCAGGATTACCGACAAAGCCGGCGGCGACAGGCAGCCTGAGCACTTCCCTCCCCCCCTCTGAGTAACACTTTCCAATCTGGCAGACTTGCCGGCGTGGCCAGCGCCATCAGCTGATCCATCAGTGACCGTGACAACTCGGGGGCCGGTGGCACGTAGGTAACGCCGAGTGCCCCCCGCAGGCCGTTGCTGAGGTAGTTCTGCTCGGTTCTGAAGGATACGGCCTGGGAGAACATGTTGCTGATGACGGCATTTTGCAGGTCCACCAGGTAATCTTCATCCAGCTTGCGTGGGCTGTGGGCCTGTTTGAGCAGGTTAACGAACCTGGTGGCCTTGTCTTCCGAGGGAGCCTCGTTTTCGATGGCGTAGGAATCCCGGCTTTCATGGAGGTACGCCCAGGCCAGGGTGCGGTTGAGGATGGTCCTTCGGAAGCGATTCCGTGCGCCGGACGGTGATACAGCAATCCCAGTCCATTAAAGGTAACGCGCCAACGGGAATTTTTCTTGCCCCGGCCAGTAATGTAGTGCTTTGGACTGAACAATGGGACGTAGGCCTGCTTGATGCTCTCAATCGCTCGGTGAATGGTCTGGCCGGTGAAGTGCTCCCACAAAAAGCAGGCTTTGCGCAGATATTGACTGTTGGGCGAGACATCACAGTTCAAGGAAACCCAACCGAAAAATAAATCTGTCCCGATTTTCTGTTGCGACATGCGCTATTGCGATAACTGCTACACTGGCGACAGATTATACATGCTGACCCAACTCCAGAGGGGCAGCACCTTGCAGGGAAGTGTAAACACTTACTGCAGTGTACCGTTATAAACCAACTGCCTGAACATCGACAAGCCTGCGGCAACAGGGTAGGTTTTTGCTCTATCAGGAACTTGCCGAAGTATTTCTCATGAGACAGGGCATTGCCAAGGCTCACCGGGATAAAAACATGGAGTCCGTATGAGCAAGCCCTCGGCAAACCAGAACCCGGAACAAAAGGCTCGTGACCGGATAGACAGCCAGCTGATTGCAGCCGGCTGGCTGGTACAGGATAAGAAATCGATCAACCTGAATGCTGGCCCCGGAATAGCCGTCCGTGAATACCAAACCGACGTTGGCCCAGCCGACTATGTACTGTTTGTCGCTAAACAAGCCGCTGGCGTGATCGAGGCCAAGCCGGAAGACTGGGGCCATAAGATTACGATGGTGGAGGATCAGTCGCAGGGTTATGCCAATGCGACCCTGAAATGGGTCAACAACCCAACCGCCCTGCGTTTTGTATACGAAAGCACCGGCGTGATTACCCGGTTCACCGACGGCGGAGACCCTGCCCCTCGCTCACGCGAAGTTTTCAACTTCCACCGGCCAGAAACCCTGGCAGAATGGTTGAGTCAGCCAGCAACTTTGCGTGCCCGCTTGCAACAGCTTCCGCCACTGATTCATGACGGCTTGCGCGACTGCCAGAT
>JBDNIR010000017.1:0-4537 GCA_041688195.1 Marinobacter sp. | reverse complement strand
GGCGTGATTGGCCGGGAAGACTTGGCCAACGATCCAGCGCTTGCCCACAACGACGGGCGCAGCCAGCAAGCCGCGATGATAGACGATGCTATTCAAGCCTGGACCGAAGAGCGCCCACGGGATGCCATTTTGCAAGCCTTGGATGACGCTCGCGTACCTGCAGGCTACCCCTATACTGCCGAAGATATCGCCCACGACCCCCACTATCTGGCGCGTGAGATGATTCAAACCTTTACCCGCCCCAACGGCAAACCGTTAAAAGTACCCGGTGTGCTGCCCAAACTCAGCGCCACCCCTGGGCGTCTGGGTAACGGCGGCCCGACGCTGGGTCAACATAAAGTCATGATGTGCTTGATGAGTTGGGGATCGACCACGAAACCCGCGCCAAACTGCGCCAAGCGGGCATCTTATAAGGAGAGCTCCATGAGCCACCCAACGCCCTGCCCCGTAAAGGTAGAGATCAACGAAGTCGCGCCCCGGGACGGCCTGCAGATTGAGGCACGCTTTGTGCCCACGGAAGAGAAAATCCGCTGGATCGACGCGCTCTCCACCACCGGCCTTCGGCGTATTGAAGCGACTTCGTTTACCTCGCCAAAAGCGATCCCCAACCTGCGCGATGCTGCTGACGTTGTCACCGGACTTCAGCGCAGGGAAGGCGTGGATATTACCGTGCTGGTGCCCAACGTAAAGGGCACCGAGCGCGCCCTTGCCTGCCAGGTGGATGAGATTAACTTGGTAATGTCGGCAAGCGAGAGTCATGGGCTGGCCAACCTGCGGATGACGCCAGAGCAGTCCCTTGAGCAGTTCGCGGCTATTTTGGAAGTCAGCCAAGGCAGCGGCGTCTTTATCAACGCCTCACTCTCAACCACCTTTGGCTGCCCATTTGAAGGCGAAGTACCCGAAGCACGGGCGCTTGAGCTTACAAAGGGCGCATAGATGCGTTAGTCCAACCCGCCGCCGCATCGCGGCTGCAGGTTGCGCTCAGAACGACCCATTAGCGCCTTGAGCGATCAAGGCGCCGGACCGGAATCCTTGTCAATCACCTAATAATGCCCTTTTTACCCCATCCTTAGGGTATTCATCCGTTTCACGTTCCACGCCAGAGTCGCCAACATCCATTCTCCACTGACCTTTTCCAGACCGCGCATCGAGCCCCGACCGGCGTACTGCCCCGTAAGTTCGGATAAATCCAATGGCGATACGACCTCCAATACAAAACCTGCCAGATGCCCTTCCGGCAACCATTCATCCACCGACGGTGGCAGTAAATAGGCGGTCTCTCGGTCAGCAATCATAAAACGGCTCATGCTTTCTCTCGGCTCTGGTCTGACAGCTAACGATGTCGCATTATCTCATAAGCGTTTGGGGAAAGTCCGACAGACTCCTAGCCACCTACGGACCGATGCTCCAGGGATAGATGGCACTTATTTTTGCTTATAATTATTTTTAAATTATTGAATTTAATAAGTTTTTTGTAAACGATGTTTATGCTGGCTTTCGAAACTCCATAGTTTGTTTTACCTCGCCCTGATCACAATAACGATCAACTCTTTCGGACCATGGGCGCCATAGGCCAGGGTTTGTTCGATGTCTGCGGTCTTTGCCATATCCACCAATGCGGTGTCGGAACCGCATCATCGTCGTCTCATCCATCGGGAGTCGGTGCTGGAAAATCACTTCGCCGCAAAAGTACTGCCAATAGGGGTTCTCAACCCAGCGATCCAGACCGACAGTACTGCTAAAAGACTCTAAATCAGCAGCGTAGATGGGCCTTCCGACCCAAATGCCTAAGAACCAGACCTAGCGCATTCGCGCCTACGACTTCTCAGCGCCGGCGCAGCAGCTTTTCCAGGCGTCGTATCATCGCCCGGACAACCTGTCGCCGAGCCTGGAGCTGATCCAGCCTCACCTGCTCAAGATCAATGCCTCCCAGCCCATCCCGGTATCTGAACGGGATGGTTCCCTCGAGAGAGTCGTCGACACTCCCTTCTTCCACTTCACCGTCTTCCCGGCGAGTTAACGGGCCGCCGCCGTGAAAATAATGTACCTCTTCTGAAACCATCATGCCTCTGACCTCCATAACGTCGCCCCTAGTCACAGCAACATTGGTTTTCTCATGGGTTCAGGTACATGCTAATGTTGTTCCAAAATGCAAGCTATTCCATAAAGATGAGTACAGACTTTGCAAAAACGAACAGGAAAGCTGAGCAAACAACCCTCTACCATTACGCAGAAAACACGGAGTCATCTGGCGTGGAATGACTTTGAGACCATCCTTACAATCGTAAACTCAGGCTCTCTGTCTGGCGCCTCACGCGCCCTGGGCGTAAGTCACGCAACTGTTTTCCGGCGGCTGGGTGATATCGAACAGCGTCTGGGCGTTACGCTCTTTGAGAGGAGCCGTACCGGTTACCGGCCAACTCTTGCAGGGGAAGAACTCGCCGACACAGCCAAGATTATGGATGAGGCGGCCTTGGCCGCCGAACGTAAAGTCGCCGGTCGCGACCTGGAGCCCAGTGGAGAGATCTGGGCCACCACAACGGACTCCCTGTTGATGGGACTGCTGGCGCCTCTGTTTACGCAATTCCGGCATAAATATCCAAGCATCGTGCTGGATGTTGCCATCTCCAACCAGTTGTTCAACCTGACACGCAGGGAAGCGGACGTCGCCATTCGCCCGTCCAACCGCCCCCCTGAAAACCTGATTGGCCGACCGCTGACCACCATTGGTCAGGCCGTCTACGGACACCGAAGCCTCGGCCTAACCCCGGGGGCTTCCATCGAGACGCTTGTCAGCCAACCCTGGATTGGTTCAGGGCCACGACTACAGGATTTAGCACTGGATCAGTGGATGGACAATAACGAGCTGAAGGCAGCCTGTGTCTACCGTGTTGATACTCTGGTCAGCATACTCAGCGCTATTCGCTCTGGCATGGGGCTGGCCGTGCTGCCCTGTTATTTGGCGGACGAAGACCCGGACATTATCCAGCTCACCGATCCCATCCCCGAGCTGGAATACGGCCTGTGGTTTCTAATGCACCCGGACCTGCGAGGCGTAGTGAGAATTCATGCCTTGATGGACTTTCTGACGAAGGCTGTCCGGGCACAGAAACAGCGTCTGGCCGGGCCATTATTACGCTAGCTTGCTTCGCTAATACGAAAGCTGAGCTGCCTCTGCATTTGTGAATATTGGCTATAAGCTTTCCTGATTACGTATATGGCTCAGCCAGCTTCAGCAGCCGGTAAGACATCGGCGGTGTCCTGATCCAGGCGAAACCAGCTCAGCGTGGCTTTCAAACGCCCCTTGAATGGGTTTAATGAGGGTCGTTGGTGCGCTCCAGCTTGTCGTACTGGGGAATGCCGTCGTTGATGGTGTACCAGTCGGCTTTCGAGCCCACAAACACATGAGAAGCCGGCTGCTTACCCAGCGCTTCGTTGATCACACCGACCCGCAGCCGGAGAATACCCGGGATAGCGTCAACCCGGCTGTAGAGAGGGCTGCCGCATGCGGAACAAAAGGCCCGGTACTTACCGGGCCTGGATTCAAACTCCCGGATCATTTCCTCCCCAACGGTGAAACGAAAGTGCAGTTTCTGCACTGGCGCACTGGCTGAGAAGGCACTGCCATGGGTGCGCCGACACTGGCTACAATGGCAAAGCGCAATAGGCCCCAAAGGCCCGCTATACTCAAACCGAACACCACCGCACAAACACTGGCCTGTCAGCATGGGTCATTCTCCGGACAAGGGTGAGAGGCGGTGGGTTTCAACCGTCGGCGTTAGCCGTGGGCCGGCACAATCAAAATCTTGCCATCACGCTCACCCGAAGCTGCTGCGGCCACCGCCTCCTTGATTTGAGTGACATCATACTCTGCCTCGACCCTGGCCTGAAGCTTGCCGGTCGCAATCAGCTTGGTAAGCTGACCAAACACGTTCATCTGTTGCTCCTGACTGGCATTCTCAAACCATTTCGCAAGCCAGTGCCTTGACGCCCTCGATGGCGGATTCGCGGCGCACCACGTTAACGGTCTTGAAGCCCTTGATCTTCGCCAACTGGATCAGATAGCTGCCCACACCGGAGTTAGCCGCATTCTGAATCACTCAGTCACCAGGCTCAAGATCAACAAATTCGGACAGCATCAACATGGCGGTTGGTGGGTTAATTGTCATCATCGCCAACTGCCTGGGTTGCTGGCAACGGCGACAGGGTGAGATCAGCCAGCCTTGTGGTGAAGAGTGACACTGAACGAGACAGGTAGAGAAACTTTCACCCCGGACGCTTGAAGAACGCCCTCCGAACCACCACCGTATAGGCAGGTTCAAGCCACCCTATAAGCAATCTGATGAGTAACGTAGGAGAAGCATAAAATGCCGCTTAAAACACTTCCCGAGATCGGAATGGGCACCTTCCGGCTGAAGGGTGATCTGGCCCGGGATTCCGTCAAGAGTGCACTTTCCCTGGGCTACCGCCACATCGATACCGCCCAGATGTACGAGAACGAAGCGGAAGTGGGTGATGGCATTACCTCCAGCGGCAT
>JBDNIR010000141.1:0-9050 GCA_041688195.1 Marinobacter sp. | reverse complement strand
TTGACGAGCTTGGCGCAGATATAGTGGTTGATTCACTGGCGGAGCTTTTGTAATCTCGTGACTGATTCTTTTCACTTTCTTGATCTCGGGAGATTCCTGCCGTGCAGGGACTGACTCTGACTGCAACTCACAGTGTGCTGACCACCCGGGCCACACGATGGTGGCGATGGCGTGCCGGCTGAATGGAGACCGGCGGTTTATCTTGCCACTTAGCCGGTGGTAACCAATCGCCCAACCTCTGACCGATATGAGCGCCTTGGCGCAACCGGTCAGACCAGCAGATTAGAATTCAGGATGATGATCATGACACCCGAGCATTTCGCCTCCCTCGCCGAGGCTGGCTTTAACCGTATTCCCGTTTATCGGGAAGTTCTGGCCGATCTGGATACACCGTTAAGCACCTATCTCAAGCTCGCCAACGCGCCGTACTCCTATTTACTCGAATCCGTTCAGGGTGGCGAAAAATGGGGCCGCTATTCCATTATCGGCCTGCCCTGCCGGGAAGTACTGCGGGTGGACAACCATCAGATTTCCATCAGCCGTGACGGCAAGGTGGTAGAAGAAACCCACAGCGATGATCCTCTGGCCTTTATCGAAGCCTACCAGCAGCGCTTCCAGGCACCGGATCTTGAGGATCTGCCCCGTTTCAACGGGGGTCTTGTGGGCTACTTTGGCTATGACACGGTACGCTACATCGAAAAACGCCTGAAGCAGAGCTGCCCCCCTGACAAGATCGGCACTCCGGACATTCTGCTGATGGTTTCCGATGATTTGGTTGTGTTCGACAACCTCCGGGGCCGGTTGCACCTGATCACGCACGTCGACCCGTCCGTTCAGGATGCCTTTGGCCGCGCCCAACATACCCTGGACGAGCTCGAAGCCCGCCTGCACCGGCAGGTGGCCGATGCCCCGGTGACTCCCGCCCATTTGCGGGGCAATGTAGTGGATGAGAGCGATTTCATCTCCGGTTTCAATCAGGAAAAGTTCGAGGCCGCCGTAGGCAAGATAAAGGATTACGTGCTGGACGGTGATGTTATGCAAACCGTGATATCCCAACGCATGTCGATTCCGTTTGAGGCGCCACCGCTGAATCTCTATCGTTCCCTGAGGGTACTGAACCCTTCCCCCTACATGTATTTTCTGGATCTCGGGGATTTCCAGATTGTGGGCTCATCGCCGGAAATCCTCGCCCGGGTGGAAGATCAAGAAGTCACTGTGCGGCCAATTGCCGGCACCCGGAAGCGCGGCGCCACCGATGCCGAAGACAAGGCGCTGGAAAAAGAGCTGCTGGCTGATCCCAAGGAAATTGCTGAACACCTGATGCTGATTGACCTGGGCCGCAACGACGCCGGCCGCGTGTCAGAAACCGGCACTGTAAAACTGACCGACAAAATGATCGTGGAGCGCTACTCCCACGTGATGCATATTGTGTCCAACGTGACCGGTCGACTGAAAGAGGGGATGTCCTGCATGGATGTGCTGCGGGCGACCTTACCGGCGGGCACGCTCAGTGGTGCTCCCAAAATCCGCGCGATGGAAATCATCGACGAGCTGGAACCGGTCAAACGTGGCGTCTACGGCGGCGCAGTGGGCTACCTGTCGTTCAATGGCAATATGGATACCGCCATCGCCATCCGCACCGCTGTCATAAAGGACCAGACTCTCCACATACAAGCCGGTGCCGGCGTGGTGGCGGACTCAATACCTCGTATGGAGTGGCAGGAAACCATGAACAAGGGCCGCGCTATTTTCCGCGCGGTGGCCATGACTCTGAACGATTTCGACCACTGAGGCGAGGATACGATTATGCTGATTATGATTGATAATTATGACTCCTTTACCTACAACGTCGTGCAATACCTGGCCGAGCTGGGTGCGGATGTTCAGGTCTACCGCAACGATGAGATTTCGGTCGCTGAAATAGAAGCCCTGAAGCCAGAGCGTCTGGTGATTTCTCCGGGGCCCTGCACACCCGACCAGGCAGGCATATCCATGGACGCGATCCGACATTTTGCCGGCAAGGTGCCTATCCTCGGCGTGTGCCTGGGCCATCAGGCGATTGGCCAGGTGTACGGCGGTGACGTCATTCGAGCCGGGCGGGTCATGCATGGCAAGGTTTCGCCGGTCTATCATTCCTGCACTGGGGTGTTCAGAGGCCTGAACACCCCAGTGCAGGCAACCCGCTATCATAGCCTGGTCATAGACAAGACAACGCTGCCGGCTTGCCTGGAGGTGACCGCCTGGACCCGGAATGAAGACGGGTCAGTGGAGGAAATCATGGGCGTGCGGCACAAAACCCTTGCTATCGAAGGTGTACAGTTTCACCCGGAATCGATCATGACTGAGCAAGGGCACGAACTGTTGCGTAACTTTCTGAGAAGCTAATACTTTGAATTCGGAAGACCACAACGACAAGAGGCTATTCAGATGGACATGAAAGAAGCTCTGAACCGAATCGCTTCCAATCTCGACCTCTCCCGTGAGGAGATGAAGCAGGTTATGGCAATCGTAATGAATGGTGAAGCGACCGACGCCCAGATCGGCGGGTTCCTGATGGGATTGCGCCTGAAAAGCGAGACCATTGACGAGATTACAGGTGCCACTGAAGTCATGCGGGAGCTGGCCACCAGTGTGTCGGTTAAGGCCAAACCTCTGGTGGACATTGTCGGCACCGGGGGCGATGGCGCCAACCTGTTTAATGTCTCCTCTGCCGCCTCGTTCGTGGTGGCTGCCGCCGGCGGCTATGTCGCCAAACACGGCAACCGGGCCGTGTCGTCCAAGAGTGGCAGTGCGGACCTGCTTGAAAAAGCCGGCATCAACATTACCATCACATCAGAGCAGGTGGCCCGGTGCGTTGAGCAGATTGGCGTCGGCTTTATGTTTGCTCCAGCCCACCATGGCGCAATGAAAAATGCGATAGGTCCCAGAAAAGAGCTGGGCATCCGCACGATATTCAATATTCTTGGCCCGATGACAAATCCTGCAGGGGTGAAGCGCCAGCTCATCGGTGTATTCAGCCGGGAGTTATGTCTGCCGATGGCCCAGGTACTCCAACGCCTGGGTAGCGAACATATTATGGTTGTTCATTCAAAAGACGGGCTGGACGAGATCAGCCTCGCTAGCGCCACCCACGTGGCCGAGCTCAAGGACGGCGAAATCCGCGAGTACGACATCACCCCGGAAGAGCTCGGAGTGAAAAGCCAGTCCCTCGTTGGGCTGAGCGTTGACACCGTTGAAGAGTCCCTCAAGCTGATCCACGCTGCTTTTGGACGGGGTCACGACGATATGGCAGAAAAAGCCCGGGATCTGATTGCACTCAATGCCGGTGCCGCCATTTATATTGCTGGCCTGGCAGACTCGCTGGCGCACGGTGTCGACATGGCACAGGATGCCATTGGCAGCGGCCTGGCCGCCGGCAAGATGTCAGAGCTGGCGGACTTTTCCCACTGTTTTGATTGATCCCGGCTCTTATTAACAATCTTGGCGACCAAACTCTATGAGCAATCGAGACAACGACAAAACTCCCACCATTTTGCGCAAAATCGTGACGCGCAAATGGGAAGAAATAGAGGTCCGAAAACGGTCGGCATCAGCGGCGGATCTTCGTGCCAGGGCTGGTGATCAGCCGCCAGCCCGGGGCTTTGAGGCTGTGATGCGCCACCGCATTGAACAGCAGCAGCCCGCAGTGATCGCGGAAATCAAGAAGGCCTCTCCCAGCAAGGGCGTTCTGCGCGATCCGTTTGATCCCCCCGCTATCGCGCAAAGTTACGCCGAAGGCGGTGCCACCTGCCTGTCGGTCCTGACCGACCAGGATTTTTTCCAGGGCCACGAAGACTTTCTGGTCAGCGCCCGCAACGCCTGCGAACTCCCAGTCATTCGCAAGGACTTTATAGTTGCGCCCTATCAGGTCTATGAAAGCCGCGCCATTGGCGCCGACTGCATACTGCTGATCGCCGCCTGCCTGAACCGAAACCAGTTGCAGGAACTCGAAGGTATCGCTTATGAGATTGGGCTGGACGTGTTGGTGGAGGTGCATAACGACGAGGAGTTGGAAGCTGCGCTTACACTGAAAACTTCAATGGTCGGCATCAATAACCGCAATCTTCATACGTTCGACGTGTCCCTGGCCACCACCTTTGAACTCCACCATCGCATTGCCTCTGATCGACTGACGATCACGGAAAGCGGGATACTAACCCGAGCCGACGTCAACGCCATGACGGAGCGTGGAATCTTCGGGTTTCTGGTGGGGGAATCGTTTATGCGGGCGGAAGAACCGGGTTCTAGACTGCGGGAACTGTTTTTCTGAGAGGACGTTGACCGGTTGCTGGCTTTAACCATTGTTTACGCTTGAACACTTTATAGTCAAATCAGTAGAGCTATACTTGTACAGTGAGCCCTAATGATCCTTAAGGAAACTCCTGCGTCATGAAGTTTGTTGTTCATTTGGCTGCCGTATTTGGTTTTACTTTGCTCCCTGGCTTTTTGAGCGCCGCACCGCTTCAAGTTCGAACACTTGAAAACCCTCCATTTGAATACATGCTCAGCGGCGAAGTAACCGGTGTGGCAGTGGGCCTGACTCGTGAAGCCATTCGGCGAACGGGGCTTGAGGCAAATGTTGAAATCCGCCCCTGGAAGCGAGTGTTGTATGAGGTCGCGGAGGGCCAGGCGGACATCGCCATCAATACCGGCCGATCAGAAGAGCGTGAAGTCTGGGGGATTTTCCCGCAAGAAATCCTGATCAATGAAACCTACGTTTTGTTCTCATCCACGCCTATGTCATTACCGGAAGACCTTTCCGGCATTGAACAGTTTTCTCTGGGAAACCAGCTCGGATATTTCTATGGTGAACACTTTCACACCAAGGTCACCAACGACCGTTTTCGGTCGGTGGAAACGACGCTGACCATTGAGCGAAACCTTGAGAAGCTGATTGCCAAACGGATCGACCTGTTTATCGGTGATATGCTGCCAACCCGCTATTACATCAGCCAGATGGGGCTTAGTGACGATGTCCATATCGTCCTCAAAGAAGGCACAGATCAGCCGTTGGTAGTCTCCATATCACCCACTTATGCAGTCTTCTCTCGCAAGACCGTGTCACCGGAATATGTGGAGCGCTTCAATCGGGCGCTCAAGGGAATGAAAGAAGACGGCACCTACTCCCGGATAGTAGACGCCTACCTCAAGGATTTGTAGCCGCCCCCTTGCCCTATTCCGGCGATGCTAAACCCGCGCGGACGGACGGGCCTTGATACGCTCATACCAGGCCTGGAGGTTCGCTTGTTCAGGCTTGATACGAATATTGTTTACCTTGTTGAAATCGATGGTGGTGAAAGCGTTGATATCTGCTGCTGTGAACTCATCGCCACAAATGTAATCGCGGCTTGCCAGTTCTTTATCAAGAAAATGGAAAAACTTCTCGATGGTAGCCCGGCACTCTTCACCCCATTCCTTGATGGGCTTCATCCGGTCCTTGAAGTAACCACTGGAGTGCTGGAAACACATCCCGGTAGGCACGAAAAAATAGAACTCAATCCAGCGCACCCATTGTTCGATGTGGGCTTTTTGCAGTGGCGAGTTACCCAGCAACGGCCGTTCGGGGTAGCTCTCCTCAAAATACCTGCAGATGGCCATGGTTTCTGCAATACAGGTGCCGTCGTCGAGCTCCATGACCGGTACTTTCTTCATCGGATTGCGGGCCGCGTATTCCGGCGTCAGATTTTCACCTTTCAGCAAGTCGATCTGGACAAATTCCGCTTTTTCGAGGATGCCTTTCTCCTCCATAAATATTCTTACACGGCGTGGATTGGGCGCGGTTTTAGTTTCGTATATTTTCATTGTTATAACCTCGTGTTCGTTAGGTGCCTAGGTAATAGTCCACACCAAAGACTGCCGCTCCGCAGAGCGGTCGTCAAGACTAATTAGCCGGGCAGGACATCAGCTACGAAGATAATCCACGATCCGGGAAACGACCCAGTCAGGAGCGTCCAGTGGCAGGTCGTGACCAGCAGTAGGATGCACCCGGAGGCACCACTGCCAGCGCCGTTCGAACTCTTGGCTACAGCGCCAGTCAACGATTCGGTCACCCTGACTGGCCAGCACCAAAGCATTTCCAAGCGGACGCTTTGCCGAAGGTTTGAAGCGAGCAGCAGCAGTAGTTTGGCGCAGGGCCGTTTGCCAGCTGACAGGGCGCTGGCGCTGGATGCTGTACCAGCGTTTGATGGTGTCGGTAGCGACCGGCTGGTTCGACGTCAAATCCAGAATGCCCGCTTCGCGCTCAAACAGTTCACGCCGCGCTATCAGACTGAGCATCCGCGTCAGTGCTGTCGGTTTCATTCGATACCAAGGTGGACTGAAACCGGAGCTGGTGTTGATCAGAACCAGATGCTGAATCTCGAAATTGACCGCGTTCTGGGCCCAGTCAAGCGCCACCATACCCCCCATTGAAAGCGCGATAATCCCGTATGGGCCGGGAATGTGACTGATCTGTTCACTGACCTGCTGTCGGATCTCTGCAATTGTCCAAGGGCTGGGGTCCTTGAAGTGAATACCGGTGCCGGGCAGATCAATCGGGTGAAAATGGTGCTCGGGTAACACATCTCGCAGGGCGCTCAAAAGCCCCCCCAGTGAGTCTGTTCCCGAGCAAGCCCCCGCAACAGAATCCAGTGCATGATCAGCCGTTCTCCCGATACCAGTGCATCATGGCAGCCTCTCTTAGCATCGACTCCTGCTCTGCCCCAGGCAACCAGCTTTCGTGGCTGGCGGCAGCATTCATCAGGAAGTCAATGAAGCTCAGGTGGCTACGTAATACCCGCTGGTGCCGGTGAGGAGTCTGGGGGTTGAATAAGCCATCAAGCCGTAATAATTGCCGGGGACGTTTCCTGATCCAGCGCCAAGACCCCATTTCCAGCGTCAGAGGTATGAAGGTGCCTTCGCCTGCCCGGTTGATCTGTTTGTAGAAATGATCCCAAAGGTCGCCATGGGCCAGATAATGGCGGGACTGCGGTTCAAACACGTATTGGTGGTCAGGATAAGCCTGCTCCCAGATCAGCTTCAGCGCCATCACCGAGGCGATTCTGCGCATCGGGCGTTTACGGTAGGCATA
Organism: Marinobacter sp.; assembly: GCA_041688195.1. GTDB lineage: Bacteria > Pseudomonadota > Gammaproteobacteria > Pseudomonadales > Oleiphilaceae > Marinobacter. The sequence continues at coordinate 1,942 of JBDNIR010000141.1, read as the reverse complement.
GGGGAACCATATCTGGTCCTGCCAGCCAAAGCCGGAATGGCAATCAAGCGACACGCTGAAGGGTCGGCCAGGCAACAATTGCTGGATCACCGATTCCAGGGCACGATTTTCGGGCTCCATGCCCTGCTCCGGCTCCCCGGTGTACCAGGGCAATCTGGGCGACAATCGCTGACCTCCGAGCATAAAAGTACTCTGACCCTGCGCCGCAATCGGTGAATTACGCATCAGATCAACACCATTGGGATTGCTGCGCTGATTGAGATACATACCGCCGGGGTTAAGGATCGGCAACAGGGTGATATGAACCTTGTCGAGCAACGCGCGCAAATGCTGATCCCAGGTCACACGCGCAAGCAGATTCTGCAACCAGGAGATCACCACCTGGGCTCCAATGCGTTCAAGCCCGTGCACGCCACCCACTAACAAGAGCACCGGAATATCGGGCGAGTCACTGCCGATATCCACCCGGTAAACCGGCATCGATAACTCTTTTAAGGTCACTTGCTCGATCACCTGAGTAGTCACGGACGCGGGCGACTCCGCCAGAATCCGCTCAAGATTGACCAGCTCCGGCAAAAAGGTACGCAGTAAACGGCGCTGCCGGCTGTTACGCCCCGCCTGTGCCTTAGCAATGGCAGAATGGGGTGTGAGCACACGAAGTTCGGTCATAAGGGGCTCCAGGAGAACGGCGACCTTTCACGTTAGCGGGCAAATGCTACAGAGTTGCTACACTGTTACCTTGAAACCGTTTTCAAAGAGAGCCAACCATGGACCAAGAAGCCTATCGATATGCCCTCAGTTCAACGCTGAAAGCCTCCGAACTGGCGTTTCCCGAGGCCGAATTTGCAGGCCGTTGTCAACGCGCCCGCCAGGCCATGGTAGCGGAGGGTCTGGACGCTCTGCTGATAACCGACCCATCGGACATCTACTACCTGACCGGCTACAACACCTTCGAGGTCTCCGTGCACACCTGCCTGGTGTTCTCACTCAAAGAGGCCATTCTGCAGGTGCCCTCGATTGAAACCGGTCCCGCCGTGGTAACCTCCATCGCCGATGACATACTGGGCTATCGCTGGGAAAACATTGCCGAGGTGATTGATCCTCTCTGCGAGGTGCTGGCTGATTTTCAGGCGATAGGAATGGACACCTGGAGCCCCACCTTACGTCATGGTGTTATCAGTCAGCTGCAGGACCGACTAGGCCCGCAACGTTTCCGGGAGGGCGGTGGCGTGCTGGACCGCCTTCGTATTGTGAAAACCGAGGCGGAGCTGAGGTGCCTGGAAGAAAGCGCCCGTATCACATCCACCGGCATGCAGGCAGCACTCGGGGCAATCCGACCCGGCATCAGTGACAACGATATTGCCGCGGAAGGGGCCCGGGCCTTGCTGGCCGGGGGCAGCGAATTCATGAGTCTCCAGCCCATCGTCACCAGCGGTCAACGTATCAGTGTGATTCATACCAATCACCGCCGAAACATCATTGCGCCTGGCGACCCCGTGTTTCTGGAATTCGGCTCTGCCTTCAAACGCTATACCGCGCCCATGATGTGTACCGCCATTGCAGGTCAGCCCACCGCTCGCATGCAGCAAGTCCGGGATGTGTGTCTGGCGTTATATGAAATACTCAAATCCAACATGCGGCCGGGCAAAAGCTTTCACGACGCCGCTGTCGCCGCTGAGCAAGTGCTTGCCCCGTGGAGCGAGTCGGTGTTCTTCTCCGGCGTGTTTGGCTACGCCGTTGGTGCCCAGTTTCCTCCCAGCTGGGTTGAAGGCACCGGTTATATTGCCCGTAATCAGCACCAGCCATTCCAAACCAACATGGTGTTTCATCTGCCCCTTTGCCTGCGTCTACCAGGGCTGTGGGGCATTGGTATCAGCGACACCGTACAGGTAACCGAGCAGGGCGGCCGGGCGCTAACCAACAATGACTGGCAATTGCAGAC
>JBDNIR010000140.1:0-7731 GCA_041688195.1 Marinobacter sp. | reverse complement strand
CGCTACAGCGACTTTTCCACCCACACCCTGGAGCGGGTCAGAGAACAGGTTCAGGTGCCGGAAGCCAGTGATTACGCGCCGCTGCTGGATGAGTTGATCACCAATACCGAGCGGCCGGTGAGGTTGTTGGGGCTGGGCGTCAGATTTCGTAATGACGAAGCGCCGGTGATGCAGCTGCGGTTGTTTGATTGAAGGCCAGGGTCGCCAATCACTCAATCTCAAAGTTCATGCTGTGTCGTAGGAGCGATTGTAGGAGCGTCGTAGGAGCGACTTCAGTCGCGAATGAGGTGACCGGCGATCGTCCGGATCGCGACTGAAGTCGCTCCTACAATCACCGGTGATTGCCTCATTCGCGACTAAAGTCGCTCCTACAAATTGGAGCGCGTGGTTTGATTCCTTGTAGGAGCGGTTTCAACCGCGACCAAGAGTTTCGCGACTGAAGTCGCTCCTGCAGGGGATCAGTAGAGTCAATACGGTTGTTTCGTTTCTGTATAACAATCAGGTAAACCAATAAAGCAGCTCCGCACCAGCGCCATAGGTAACGCCCATGCCCAGACTTGCGCCAATGAAGGCCCCAACGGCCACATCGCTGGGGTAATGAAGCCCCAGAACCACCCTTGAGGCTGCGACACTGAGGGTGAAGGGCAGCAGCACCAGCGCTATCGCCGGTGCCATCATCGCCAACACGGTATTGAAACAGACAGCATGGAGTGTATGGCCGGAGGGAAAGCTGTAGCGATCCAGTGGCGGTATGCCGCAATTAATGGATGGGAAGGAGATAAACGGTCGCTCGCGAATCAGCTTGTGCTTCAGCAATTTGTAGGTGACGATGCAGGCCAGGCCGGTGGCGGTCATCAGTAGCGCGATGGCCAAACCGTCCTCGGGTTTTAGCACCGGCATGGCAAGAATGATGGCGTACCACAACCAGCCATCACCCAGCCGGCTGATAAGCTGGAAATAGCCATGGACGGGCCGGAACCGCAGTGATCGGTTGATGGCCTGACAAAAGGCGAACTCGCGCTGGTCGACCCGGCTAAAGAATCGAGAAGCGTTGGTTGGTCGGCCAGTTTCAGGGCGTTATCGATGAACCCGCTGTCGTCGTCCAGTGCGGCCTTCATGCCGTTTTCTTCCTGACGGATGTGCTCACTCGCCGCGGCGTCATCGTATGAAACCACCGCCAGGCCACTGGCCATGGCCTCGGTTACCACGTTGCCAAAGGTGTCTGTTTTGCTGGGAAACAGGAATATATCACCGGATGCATAGTGTCTTGCCAAGGCTTCTCCCTGCCGGATGCCACAGAAAATATAATCCGCGTGCCTCATTTTGCTGGCGGGGGCGGACCACTGATACCCGGTGGCCCCGTTGCATCAGGCCATGGCATAAGTGCTGCAACGTATTCGCCACACCGTTAATTTCGGGCGTAAAAGTCTCCGTGGCGATAACGATGTGCTTCATGTCGATGGTTGCCTGGTTGCCTGTTCTCATGGGCCTTCCCGTACTGGATGAATCCGGCGTATGGGGTTACTCTCGCTTCTCCAACACTATGGAAATCCACTGTGACAGTTAGAAGTCAGTCAGATGACAATCCTTTTAAGAAGTTACCTGCTTTTTCGCGTCACTTATTGAATATGACGATTCGGAGGATACATGCAGACACGTAAGCTTGGCCGCACGAACATCGATGTCAGCCTCATATGCCTGGGTACCATGACGTGGGGCGAACAGAATACGGAGCAGGAGGCATTCGGGCAGCTGGATTTGGCTACCGCCGAGGGCATCAACTTTATTGATGCCGCCGAAATGTACCCGGTGCCTCCGCGTGCTGAAACCCAGGGCCTCACAGAAACCTATCTCGGTAACTGGTTAGCCCATCGTGGCCGCCGGGATGATCTGGTGATTGCCTCCAAAGTTGCGGGCCCCGGTAACGGGCTGAGCTACCTGCGGGATGGGGCTCGCCTGAACGCAAAGCAGGTTCGTGAGGCATGCGAGCAAAGCCTCCGGCGCCTGCAAACCGATTATATAGACCTTTATCAGGTGCACTGGCCTGACCGCAGTACCAACTTCTTCGGCCAGCTGGGCTACCGTCATAACGAGGATGAAACGGCGACGCCCATCGAAGAGACCCTTGAAGTGCTGCACCGTTTGGTAGAAGAGGGAAAGATTCGCCAGATTGGCCTGTCCAATGAAACCCCGTGGGGCATGACGCAGTATCTGCGGTTATCTGAACTGAAAGGCTGGCCCCGCATCGCGAGCATTCAGAACCCTTACAACCTCCTTAACCGGTCCTTCGAAGTAGGGCTGGCGGAAATGGCGCACCGCGAACAGGTCGGTTTACTGGCCTACTCACCCCTGGCCTTTGGAGTGCTTTCGGGTAAATATCTCGGTGGACGGCGCCCCGAAGGTGCGCGCATGACTCTGTATGAGCGTTTCAGCCGGTACGCCGGGAGTCGGGGAGACGAGGCCACCAAAGCCTACGCAGACCTGGCAAAAGCGCACGGATTGTCGCCGACCCAGCTCGCACTGGCGTATGTGAACAGTCGCGGGTTTGTGACCAGCAATATCATCGGTGCAACCAGTCTTGAGCAACTGCGGGAGAACATTGGCTCGGCGTCCGTCAAACTGGATGATGAGGTGCTCAAAGCGATTGAAGATCTGCACACCGTATTTACCTATCCCTGCCCCTGAGACCCGGTATAGCTCATTTGATGGGTAAAGGAATTGCCGGCTCGTGACCGTTATCCGGGGTCGGCATTACCTGCTGTTACAAACAGCGACTGGAAATTGACAATTTCTAACTGATCCAGTGACAAAAAACCGGAAAAAATGTGTGCGAAATCACAGTCATAAATCAGCTTCGTATTAGACTTTAGCTTAAGACACGACTAGAATTCTTAATCTAATATCGGGCTTGGCAAATCATGATAATTCGCATCTTTCTGGTTCTTTTCGCGCTCAATCTGGTGGCCTTTGTGGTTGGTGCCGAAGCGAGTGAGCGGGCGGCGATCATTGAAGAAATTTATCCGGAAGTTTTGATTACCTGCTCCAAGCCGATTCTGCTTTAACCTTTCCTCAGCCTGTTTGCTCTCCAGCCGTAACTAAATACCCTTAAGCGCATTGTCTGCCAACGAATCCCATGTGATCATCTCCCCAATTCTGGCGGAAGCCGGAGAATTAAACCGGAATCAGGAAGAGTGAGTGATTATGGCCAAGGCTCCGCTAACGCTGACCGATGCTGACGCCTGTGTGGAGGCGTTAATCCAGAAAGTGGGTAAAGACATTACCTTGGGGTTACCGCTGGGCCTCGGTAAACCTGTTCGGCTAGCCAATGCGTTGTATCGGCGTGCCTGCCAGGATAAAACCCTGAAACTTCATATTGTCACTGCGATCTCCATGCTGGCCCCCTCAGGCAGCTCCTCGCTGGAACGTCGGTTCATGAAGCCGTTTGCCGAGAGGCTCTACGGCAACATTCCCGAGCTTGCCTATGCTGCGGATGTGGTGAAGGGCCGGCTTCCGGACAATGTTCAGGTCTCCGAATTCTTTTTCAAAGCGGGCAGCTTTCTAAACCATCGCAGCCAGCAACAGAACTACGTTTGCACAAACTACACCCATGCGGTGAGGGACCTGCTGGCTCAGGGTGTGAATGTGGTGGCGCAGATGGTCTCTCCGCCAGAGGACCCCAATAGCGATTTCTTCAGCCTGAGCTGCAACCCGGATCTCACGCTGGACCTGATTCCCGAGCTCAAAGCGATGGGACATAACGGTCGCGCCATTGCGCTGATCGCTGAGACCAACCGCAACCTGCCTTATTTTGGCCGGGACGCGGAGATACCTGCTGAAACGTTTGACGTGGTGCTGGACCAGCCGAAACAGGATTACCCCCTGTTTTCCGTGCCTCAGATGTCCATTAGCCCGGCCGACCACCTGATTGGCTTCTACGCCAGTACCTTGTTGCGGGATGGCGGCACCCTCCAGGTAGGCATAGGTTCTCTGGGAGCGGCGTTGGTGCACAGCAGCATCATGCGACATCGCAACAATGACATCTGGCAAAAGATTTACGAAGCGTTCGATATCGCCCGGCGTTTCCCGGTAGCGGCTCACTGCGGTGGTACTGGAATTTTTGAGGAAGGGCTCTACGGCTGTAGTGAAATGATGGTTGATGGCTTTATGCATCTGATGAAAGCCGGTGTGTTGACACGCGAGGTCTATGATCACGTCGGGTTGCAGAGGCTTCTCAATAGGGGCCGGATACGTCCCGCGATTACACTGGAAACCCTGGATGTGCTGCGTGAAGAAGAGATGATTGACTCTCCCCTTCGGGCCCGGGACGTTCGCTGGCTTATCCGGTATGGCATCCTCAACGATCAGGTCATCTTCAAGGGCGGTCGTCTGGTGGTGGGCAGCCACACCCTGGACCCGGACCTTGACGATCAAGAAGCTCGCGAGCGCCTGGCGACCCTGGCATTAGGTTCACAGCTGACAGGTGGTGTGGTGCTTCACGGTGGCTTCTATCTGGGGCCGGAAAATTTTTACCAAGCCCTGAGAGAGCTGACCCCGGCACAGAAAAACCGAATTTGCATGACCAGCGTCAACTTCATCAATCACCTTTACGACCACCGGTTTGGGGACCAGAAGCTTAAGGTAGCGCAACGCAAGGACAGCCGTTTCATCAACTCGGCGATGATGCATACGCTCAGTGGGGCTGCGGTCTCGGACGGGCTGGAAGATGGCCGGGTGGTCAGTGGAGTAGGTGGTCAATATAACTTTGTTGCCATGGCTCATGACTTACCGGGTGCGCGTTCGATTATCACACTGCGTAGTACTCGCCAATCCGGCGGCAAGGCGGTATCAAATATTGTCTTCAGTTACGGCCACTGCACGATTCCCCGCCACCTGAGAGACATAGTTGTGACCGAATATGGCATTGCGGATATTCGGGGTCAGTCGGATCAGGAGGTCTATCTGAGATTGATCCGCATCGCCGATTCCCGCTTTCAGCAGGATTTGCTGCGCCAGGCCCAGAAAGCTGGCAAGGTGGCGTCCAGTTTCCGCCTGCCAGCGGAATGGTGCCAGAATACCCCGAAGTCTGTGCAAAATGGCCTACAAGCGGCCGGGGAAAATGCTTTCCCGGCATTTCCGTTCGGCTGCGACTTTACCGCGGAAGAACTGATTCTCGGTAAGGCGTTGCGTGGTCTGAAAGCCGCAACCGCGACCCGTCGTGGTAAAGTGGCAACTCTGTGGCGGGCGCTGAGGGCCGGTCCTGGCGATGACGCCATGCAGCCACTGCTGGAACGTATGTCGCTGGCGGCGCCGTCTGGCTTCAAGGCCCGGATGGACAGGCGCCTGCTGGTTCTCGGGCTGCGACAGACGAGTCATTCCACTTCATCTGAGGACAACGCTGACTAATGCAAAGACCGGCTGTTTATACTGTTCACTACCGCTTGAAGAATCGTACCGGTGAAGTCATCGACGCGTCGGAAGGTGGCGAGCCGCTGACCTTCATGCTGGGTTCTGACAGCGTCATCAAAGGCATACAGGAAGCCGTAAAGGGCCGGGGGCCGGGAGACTGCCTGGAAGTCACTGTGCCCCCCGCAATGGCTTATGGAGAGCACAATCCTGAGCTGGTTCGCCGGGTGCCCCGTTCCATGTTCGAATACGTGGATGACTTGCGTGTAGGGATGAAGTTCCAGACTAACACCGGCGAGGAGGCTCAGGTGATTAAGGTGGTTGGTATCGATGGCAATCTTGTTCATGTTGACGCCAACCACCCGCTGGCGGGTTTCACGCTGTATTTTGATCTCGAAATTGTTCAGGTCAGGGAAGCCAATGACGATGAACTGGCATCAGATCCACCGCGGTGAATGTCCGCCAGTCCGGCGGCTACGGTTTTATGAAGGCTATCGGCCAGGTCCGTGATCGGGCCCTCTGCCGACGCCCGAACCGGCTCATGGAACACTAACGTTACGTCAACAGCTGGCTGTTTCAGGATTCTGAGCAGGTGAGGCTGGAATTCGTCGTCGCCGATAAATGGCGCCAGGTGGTCTGGCCGGTTGTGTCTGCGATAGCCAATGCTGATCGGTTGAATGGGGACGTTGGCGTCTATCGCAGCATTCAGTAACCGCCTATGGAAGGGCAGGACCGTAATGCCGATGGTTGTGGTCCCCTCTGGAAAGACCAGTACCGACTGGCCAGCTTCCAAAGCGCTGCTGACTTTCTCTACGATCCTTACACCAACGGCGATAGCCGCCGTGAGCAGAAGAAACAATATAAACAGGGTGAGCCTGCTGGTCAGACGAATAGCGGGCATCATGGTTGGCACTCCCTATGGTTTTACTCACCGGCTGGTTGATGTTGCTTGATGAAGTGTCGGTTGTAGCGGTCTGCCAGTTGCGATACCTCAAGCAGTACCAGCAGGTCTGCGCAGCGGAATTCAGGGTCCCAGCAAGGTTCACCGCACACTCTGGCACCCAGTCGCATGTAGGCCTTGATAAGCGCGGGAACGTCAACTGACCGCTCTTCGTTAATGGCGTGTGTAAGATGGGGCAATTCGCGCACAGGGAAAACCCGGCAGCGTTCTTCGGTCAGATATTCGCGCTGCAGGTGGCGGGCAATGCGCCAGGCTTTAAGGCCGCCGTCCGACATACCGATGCTGGCACAACCGATCAGATAATCAATTTTTTGATTCACAAGGTACTCCGCTACTGCCGACCAGAGCAGGGTGATGGTGCCGCCGTTGCGATAAGCCGGATGCACGCACGTTCGTCCCATTTCGGCGAGGGTGCCAGGCAAATCGTACAGTTGGGAAAGATCAAACTCACCCTCGGAATAGAATCCACCGGCTTCCTGCGCGTGCTTTTGGTGAAGTATCCTGGTAGTGGCGACTAATTGACCGCTGGTTTCATCCCGCACCATCAGGTGATCACATATATCGTCAAACCGGTCTGCATCAATGCCCGGCACAGTGGCGCCAAGAGTTGATCCGTACTCTTCCGAGAACACCTCATACCGCAAGCGCTGGGCGGCTTCGATATGGACGGGGTTACGGGTAATAGATGTGATCAGTCGGCGGGAGGTGCGGGCAGCGCGAGCAGTTTGTGCGGTCATGGCTATTTCTCGTTATGTCCATTTTCAGACAAGCCTATGAAGCCGGTGTGACATCCAAATGAAACTAAGGTGACGAGCCCATGACAACTGGTGATAAGCCAACTATCTTTAGGGCATGTCACGGGGAGTAATTGCTGTTACCGGGTGTTGCCTGTATCGTCGCTCGGATGCATTACATTTTCAGACGCTTCGGTGTGTGGGCGGTTTCAGTGAGATACCGGGTAGTGGAGTACGGGGCTTGGTAAGCGCTGGTAGGCTCGGGAAAAGGGCCGGGTCCATCGCAAGGGTGGTGGCCTGCAACGTGAAAACAAGATCAGAGATGGACGGCGTGGAACAGACAAATAACGAAGGTTGGCGAATTCTCATCGTCGAGGACGATGAGCGACTGGCAGATTTGACGCGGGAGTATCTGGAGAGCAACGGGCTCACAGTGACTCTTGAAAGCCACGGTGGCCAGGCAGTGCAGCGCATCAAGAACGAGCAACCCGACCTTGTAGTGCTCGACCTGATGTTACCCGGGGAAGACGGGTTATCCATCTGCCGCAGGGTTCGGCCATTTTTCCTGGGGCCGATTATCATGCTGACGGCCCGGACTGATGACCTTGATCAGGTGCTTGGTCTTGAAATGGG
>JBDNIR010000554.1:0-9872 GCA_041688195.1 Marinobacter sp. | reverse complement strand
TCCGATGGCCCGTAGTCATGTTGGGCGGGAAATTGTCAAGCTTGGGGGCGACCCGGTTTACCGCGACGGGGTCAAAACCGACAACGGCAACATCATTATCGATATTCATAATATGGATCTGAGTCGGCCCATTGTGATGGAAGAGAAGCTCAACCAGATCGTCGGCATAGTGACCAACGGCCTGTTTGCCCGTCGGCCAGCGGACGTCCTGATGCTGGGCTCGGCTAAAGGCGTCGATACCATCCACCGCAAAGGGATATGACAGGGAGCCTACCAATGGCTTAGTTTCGATTGCGATCAGATACCCGTATAATTGCGCCCACTTTTTAACCGCAGTTTAAACGGACCGACGACAGAGGATCGCATATGAACTTTGATCACATCCCCGCTGGCAAAAACCCACCGGAAGACATCTATGTTGCCATCGAAATTCCAGCCAACAGCTCGCCGGTGAAGTACGAAATCGACAAGGACATGGGTGCGTTGCTGGTCGACCGTTTTATGGCGACACCGATGTTCTACCCCGCCAACTACGGTTTTATCCCTCACACGCTGGCAGACGATGGTGATCCGCTCGACGTACTAGTGGTAACGCCCTACCCGGTTCAGGCGGGCTCTGTGATTCGCTGCCGCCCAGTGGGCGTACTGAATATGGAAGATGAGGCTGGCGGCGACGCCAAGCTGGTTGCCGTCCCCCACGACAAGCTGACCAAGGCCTACACTGACGTCAAAGACATTGAAGACCTGCCGCAATTGCTGCGTGACCAGATCAAACACTTCTTCGAGAATTACAAAACCCTCGAAGCTGGCAAGTGGGTTAAGGTTCAGGGCTGGGATAACGCTGCCGCAGCCCGCAAGGCCATTGAAGAGTCGATCGCCAACTACAAAGGCTGAACCGCACATCCAAAAAAACCGGGCGTTGATGCCCGGAATCAACCCCGGGACAACAGCTCTCGCAGGTCAATGATGGCTGCATTGGCGCGGGAGAGATAAGCTGCCATGGTCAGCGAATGGTTGGCCAGTATTCCAAAGCCACTGCCATTCAAGATAACGGGACTCCACATGCCGCCTTGGGTACCTTCCAACTCGATAATAATCTGCCGTGCGCTCGTAAGAGCGTTCTTGTCGTTCAGCATTTTGCGGAAGTCCACTTCAATGGCTTTGAAAATATGCAGCAAAGCCCACGAAGCCCCCCGTGCCTCGTAAAACACGTCGTCGCGCTTGGTCCAGGGCGTTTTGATTTCTTCACCATCAATTTCCTCAGCCAGTGGATCGGCATTGTCGGTCTGGGTCATGGCATCCTGCACTGAAGGCTTGCCCACACTTTCACCCAGCGTACGGGACAAACTGCCCAGCCGGGTCTGTAAGTCAGCCAGCCAGCTGTCCAGGTTATCCGCCCGGGCGAAGAACTGGGCATCCGGCTGACTGGCGCGGGACAACCGGTCAAGGTAGCTTTTCAACGCGGAGATACCCCGGCGGTACTCACCCTCGGTAGAGGGCAACGCCCAGCTGCCGCTGTCAAAATTGAACTGTGGCTCTACAATCGTGAGATCGGTGTCTTCGGAAGACTGGCTCTGGGAGCGGCTGATATCCTGGCGCATGGCCCGGGAAAGATCCCGCATTTGCACCAGCACGCCGTATTCCCAGGACGGCATGTTATCCATCCAGATGCCGGGAGGGAAAAGGTCATTGGAGATGTAACCGCCGGGTTTATCCAGCAGGGTTTCAGCGATACGTATCATGGTACTGGCGGTCGCAAACCCGACCACCGGTTCCCGCTGCATTTCATTTGCCAGCGTCCGGGTATGCTCCCTGACAGAGAAAGTGTCCGGCTCATCACTCCAGATAATGCCAAGCACAATGGTCATCAGGAGGTAAACGACAAGCAGCAGGACAATTATTTTGCCCAGAAAGCCTCCGGTATAATCTCCAGCGTCCTCTTTGCGTTCACGAAAGAAACTCTTTATTCGGCTCAGCATAGTCTCTTTACCCTATAGTCCTGTGTTGAGAAGGCCCTTGAAACCGGCGCCGGTCATTCACTCTGGCGCAAAGCCTTATAAGCTGCCTTACCATGACGCAATGATCATCAATCTGCAACGGAGGCCATCAGTAACCCTGTGCCTAAAGCCCGACTGCACTGGAAGCCGGTCAGAGTTGACAAACATTTACACAGCGTCACCTACGCCAACAACATTAAGCAATATAGACTCTGTAAAACGACTAGTGTTGAAAATTAAAAAGAAAGCAGGCCGGAGCCCAATGAACGACGATATCCAGAACGATAAACTCAGGCAGCATTTTGCCCGCCGCGTGACCACGCAGGCGAGAGTTGTACTGGATACCTGGCAAAAACTTCGTGAAACACCCGACAGCGCAGCTGCTTTCCATGCCGATCTTGTCTCGGCTGCCCCAATCCGGAGGCACTTATGGACGCCTGCGCCCTGCACAAACCCGAAACCATCCTGATAGATGTCGGTTTCGGTGGCCAGCCCAATGAGGGCATCGCCACTGTGGAGCGGCAGCAGGACCGACTACACAGCGTACCCATCATCTACCTGTCTGCTGAGGACGATGTCAGCAAACAGCTTCACGCCATGAGTCAGGGCGGTGACGATTTCCTCACCAAGCCTATCGATCCCAGACATCTGATCGCGACCATCCACAACCGGGGTCGCCGCGCCCGATCACTGCTGGCACTGATGATTCGTGACAGCCTGACCGGGCCCTGTACAAGGCCAAGGAACACGGCCGTAACTGCGCGCTCTCTTCAAACGACTGAAATTGCAGCACTTTACCTGCTTGAAACGCCGGGCTCATAAAACACATTATGAAACCAACGTCTTATGGACTCGGCGCAATTCCTTCCTGACAATGACTGCTCGTTGCCGAACAATTGTCAAAATGTGTTGAACAGATTTTGTTTAGTTCGCACGATGGCTGGAAAATGTCGCTATTTTCGGCGATCCTGTTAAAAACAACAGAAAGGCATGGATGAACGATGGCCACGATTCTGGTCTTGCATGGCCCTAACCTGAACATGCTCGGCGTTCGCGAACCCGAGGTTTACGGTCATGAAACCCTGTCAGACATTAACGAGCGACTGCATCGGCAGGCGGCTGATCAGGGTCACCACCTGATGCATCTGCAGTCCAATGCCGAATACGAACTGATTGAACGCATTCATGAGGCGCGATCCGAAGGCGTCGATTACATCCTGATTAACCCGGCGGCATTCACCCACACCAGTGTTGCGCTTCGCGATGCCTTACTCGCATCCGAGATTAGCTTTATCGAAGTACATCTCTCCAACGTGCATGCCCGTGAAACGTTCAGACACCACTCCTATTTTTCCGACATTGCCGACGGCGTGATTTGCGGCCTCGGTAGTATCGGGTATGACTTGGCGCTCCAGGCAGCGCTTAAACGCATTCACCGATAAGATATTAACGGGATCGATTATGGACATTCGCAAGATCAAGAAGCTGATTGAGCTGCTCGAGGAATCCGACGTCGAGGAGCTGGAGATTAAAGAGGGAGACGATTTGGTAAGGATTTCCCGACGCCGTGAACAGCTCGCCAGCGCTCCAATGATGAGCCACTACGCGCCACCCCCTCAGCAACATCAGGCTACATCTTCGCCCGCACCAGAAACACCGGCACCAAGCCCGACGGCTGACCCGGCTGACCGGGGGCACGTGATCAAGTCGCCCATGGTTGGTACTTTCTATGAATCCGCCTCTCCGACCTCGAAAGCCTTCGTTACTGAAGGTCAGGCTGTCAAAGCCGGGGATGTTGTCTGCATTATCGAGGCAATGAAAATGATGAACCAGATAGAAGCCGACAAGAGCGGCACCATCTCTGAAATTCTGGTGGAAAACGGCCAGCCGGTCGAATTCGATCAGCCCCTGTTCATCATCACCTGAAAGTGTAGCTGACCCATGGCCATGATTGAGAAAGTACTAATCGCAAACCGGGGTGAGATCGCGCTCCGGATACTACGTGCCTGCAAAGAACTCGGCATTCGCACCGTCGCTGTTCACTCCCAGGTTGACCGTGAGCTCATGCATGTTCGCCTCGCTGACGAAACCGTCTGTATCGGACCGAACAGCGCCACCGACAGTTACCTCAATGTACCGGCACTGATCAGTGCGGCTGAGGTTACCGACTCGGTTGGCATTCACCCGGGCTACGGCTTCCTTGCTGAGAACGCTGATTTCGCCGAGCAGGTCGAGAAGAGCGGCTTCCGCTTTATCGGGCCGCCGGCAGACGTTATTCGCCTGATGGGTAATAAGGTGTCTGCCATCAACTCCATGATCAAGGCGGGCGTACCCACCGTGCCTGGCTCTGATGGCCCCATCGATGGTGATGACGAGCGCACACTGACCATTGCCCGTCGCATCGGCTATCCGGTGATCATCAAGGCGGCATCCGGCGGTGGTGGACGGGGCATGCAGGTTGTGCACTCCGAAGCCAGCCTGCTGAAGTCGATCCAGATTACCCAGACCGAAGCGCGCAACTCATTCGGTGACGAGACCGTCTACCTCGAAAAATACCTTGAGCGCCCCAGGCACATTGAAGTTCAGGTTTTGGCCGATATGCACGGCAACGTCATCCATCTTGGCGACCGCGACTGCTCAATGCAGCGCCGGCATCAGAAAGTGCTGGAAGAAGCTCCGGCTCCGAACATTGACCAGAAAGCCCGCAAGAAAACCCTGAAAGCCTGTGTCGATGCCTGTAAAACTATCGGTTATGTCGGCGCTGGCACCTTCGAGTTCCTGTATCAGGACAGGCAGTTCTATTTTATTGAAATGAACACCCGGGTTCAGGTTGAGCATCCGGTGTCCGAAATGGTCACCGGGGTGGACATTGTCTGTGAGCAGTTGCGCATTGCCAGCGGCATGCCACTGCAGTACACCCAGAACGACATCAAGATCTCCGGCCACGCCATCGAGTGCCGCATCAATGCCGAGGACCCTGAAACGTTCATACCAAGTCCGGGTAAGGTCAAGCACTTTCACGCCCCCGGCGGCAACGGCGTTCGGGTCGACTCTCACCTGTACAGTGGTTACACGGTACCGCCTTATTACGACTCGCTGATCGCCAAGCTGATCACCTGGGGTGATGATCGTGAGATTGCCCGCAGGCGCATGAAAAACGCGTTGGACGAGCTCGTGGTCGAGGGCATCAAGACCAATCAGCCATTACATCGCAAACTGTTGCGCGACGGCGGCTTTAAACAGGTAGACTTCACCATCCACTACCTGGAACACCTGATACGGAAAAATCATGCCCTGGATTCAACTCCAGATCCCGGCTGATCCGGATAATGCCGATCAGCTTGAGGACCTGCTCATGGAAGTCGGCGCTGAAGCCGTGTCCATGGAAGACGCCGCAGATCAGCCTTTGTATGAGCCAGACCGTGGCACCACGCCACTCTGGCTCGAAACCCGGGTAACCGGGCTGTTTGACGCCGAGCGCAACATAGACCAGCTGTGCTCGGAAATCACCGACCGCTGGCACCAGCAGACCCAACAGTCCCTGCCCGACATCGATGTCACACTGGTGGAAGACAAGGACTGGGCACGGACCTGGATGGAAGACTTCAAACCCCTGCGGTTTGGCGAGCGCTTATGGATCGTTCCCAGCTGGCACGAAGCGCCTGATCCCGACGCCGCCAATCTTTTGCTGGACCCCGGTCTTGCCTTTGGTACCGGAACCCATCAGACCACTGCGCTTTGCCTCGAATGGCTTGACGGTCACCCGGTGGCTGGCAAACAGGTGATTGATTACGGCTGTGGCTCGGGCATTCTGGGCCTCGCCGCATTGCTGCTGGGGGCAGAGCATGTCATCGGCGTCGACACCGACCCTCAGGCCCTGGAAGCCAGCCGGGAAAACGCCCGTCGTAATGATGTGCAGAAAGACCGTCTGGGCCTCTACCTTCCCGAGCACGAACCCGAGACTGTTGCAGACGTGGTGCTCGCCAACATACTGGCGCAACCGTTGATAGGACTTGCGCCGCATCTGGCTGCCCGGGTCTGCATAGGCGGCGATATCGTGCTGTCCGGGATACTTTCTCACCAGGCCCGTGACGTCATGGAGGCGTATGAGCCCTGGTTCATTATGGACGAACCGGAAGAGCGTCAGGAATGGGTACGCCTCACAGGCCGCCGACGCGACAGATGACGAACGCGGCTTGAGCGACTAAACTGCCTCACTCATGGCTGTTCCTCTTCGTGACAGGAGTTAAGGATGACCCAAGGTACATTGCTGACTCGCTGTCCTCATTGCGATACCTGTTTCCGGGTCACGGATGAGCAGTTGGGCATTGCCAAAGGCAAGGTTCGGTGCGGCAGCTGCATGGAAGTGTTCAATGCCCTTGAAAACCGTCATAAAGGTGGGCAGGAACCTGTCATTGGGAAAAAAGCAGACAGCAACGCCAGTCACTCAAGCGGTCTGTCTTCAGAGGACAACTTTGTTTTCCAGGATAATCCCGACGAGGACGCCGCCGGAGGCGCCTACGCCGGTACCCGCCTTACCTTCTCCGATGACGAGCTCAGTGACAGCTTCCGCTCCTTTGATGAAAAGGCTCCCGCCAGCTTTGAAGCCGATGATGAGGACGCCGAATCCCATTCAGTGGATGAAAGCTGGGCCGAAGCGATGCTGGTCGAGGAGATCAAACCCACCCGAAAAACTGTGGACGAGCGGCCGGAGCCTGAGTTCTCCGCTCACGGGCCCGATGATGAAACGCTGGAAGCCGAGCCAACATCTGCCGGTAACCCCTATTACGGTCTTGCTCGTGAACCCATTGCGATCCGACAGCAGCCTTCCCGGGGCTGGCTCAGAAAAACTGTATGGCTTTTAGTTGTCATCGGCCTGATCGGCGGGCTGGTATCCCAGGCGGTCTATTTCCAGTTTGACCGCCTGTCCAGCATTCCGGAACTGCGGCCATTTTACGCGAAAGGCTGCGAACTCGCTGGCTGCGAGTTAAAACCTCTGGTTGCCGTCGACCGTATCCAGAGCCGGAAACTTGTGGTCCGAACTGCACCGGAAGACCGCAACTCCCTCATTGTAGACGCCGTTATCCTGAACGATGCGGAATTCGAGCAACCGTTCCCCGCCATCGGCCTGACCTTCTCGAATCTGAACGGGGACGTAGTGGCCCAAAGTCTGTTTGCACCGAAGGAATACCTCGCGGGGGATGCCCGGGATTTATCGGCAATGCCACCAAATACCCCGGTGCGAATAGCCATCACCATTCGGGACCCGGGCAGGGACGCGGTGAACTACAACATCTCATTTCAGCCCAATACACAGTAAGTAATAACTTACTGTGTCGTAATGAAGTGGCCGAACAGCGCAAAAGTCAATCAAAAAGATCGAAAAATAATCAACTTTTTCACTGATATACCTCTTTAAACCCTCAGGTCTCAGCGGTATCATTGTCAGCCCTTGTCATATGGTGGTTAATTATTCACCAGCAACACAGACGTGGAACCATGCTACCGACGGCAAAAATCGGGCCTTATACGCTCCCAAACCCGCTGATTGTCGCCCCGATGGCTGGGGTGACAGATCGACCGTTTCGGCTTTTATGTCGTCGTCTTGGCGCTGGCCTGGCGGTTTCGGAAATGGTGATCGCTGACAGCAGTCTCTGGCATACCCGAAAATCCCGCTTACGTCTGGACCACACGGGCGAGCCAGAACCCCGCTCGGTGCAGATAGCCGGTGGTGATCCCGAGATGCTGGCCAATGCCGCCCGTTTTAATGCAGCCCATGGCGCGCAGATTATCGACATCAACATGGGGTGCCCGGCAAAAAAGGTTTGCAATAAGGCCGCGGGCTCAGCCCTGATGAAGGATGAGAGCCTGGTTCGGGATATCCTGATGGCAGTGGTGGCTGCGGTCGACGTGCCCGTCACGTTGAAGATGCGCACCGGATGGGACAGCGACCATCGAAACGCGCCAGTGATTGCCCGAATGGCCGAGGATGCTGGCATACAGGCTCTGGCGATTCACGGTCGCACCCGGGCAGATGCCTACAAGGGCGAGGCTGAATACGACACCATTGCCACCGTAAAGTCTCAGGTCGGTATTCCGGTTTTCGCCAATGGCGACATCACGTCACCGCAGGCGGCGGCGCGGGTATTGAAGTACACCGGTGCCGACGGCCTGTTGATCGGTCGTGCCGCCCAGGGCAGCCCATGGATCTTCCGGGAGATCCTGCACTTTCTGAAAACCGGCCAGGTGTTAATCTCTCCGGTGCTGGATGAAGTGGAACAGATATTGATGGAGCACCTGCTCGCCTTGCATGATTTTTATGGCGAACGCATGGGTGTCAGAATCGCAAGAAAACATGTGGGCTGGTATCTGCAGTCTCACGATGAAGGCAAACAGTTCAGGAAACGCTTCAACGCCATTGAACGCGCGCGGGAGCAACAGGACGAAATTCAACAGTATTTTGAAGGTTTACGAAATGAAGAGGTATTCGCAGCATGACCGGTGAGACACTGGCAAATGACAAAATGGCGCAACCAGCGAGTGATGATGTTCATCAGTTGCAGACTATAAACAGCAGTGGCAAGACCGTTACCCTCCGGGATAACGTGGAAGTGGCCCTGAAAAACTATTTAGCACAACTCGATGGCGCGCCGGTAACTGAAGTTTATCAGTTAGTCCTCTCAGAAGTGGAAGCGCCCCTGCTCGAGCAGGTCATGAAGTACACCCGGAACAACCAGACCAAAGCCGCCACCATGCTTGGCCTGAATCGCGGCACGCTGCGCAAGAAACTTAAGCAATACGGTTTGCTATAATCCTGGCATCCCAACGTGTGTAGGGCCTCCCGGATATCATCTGCGAGGCCTTTATTCTTAATCACCCAAGAATTTTCTGAACAAGCCCCTGCCCCGGCCACTCATGCCCCAGTGACTTTTCCAGAAATTCCCCAGCGAAAATGTGACCCATGGCAAATAAGGCTAACACCCCCGTCCGTCGTGCATTGATCAGCGTTTCTGATAAAACCGGCATCGTTGACTTCGCTCGCCAGCTATCAGACCAGGGCATTGAACTGCTGTCCACCGGCGGCACCTTCCGGCTGCTCAAAGAAAACCAGATTGTCGTGACCGAAGTCAGTGACTACACGGGCTTTCCGGAAATGATGGATGGCCGTGTCAAAACCCTCCACCCGAAGATCCATGGTGGCATTCTCGGACGTCGTGGTGTTGATGATGCCGTCATGGCACACCACCATATCGCACCCATCGATATGGTGGTGGTTAACCTCTACCCTTTCCAGGCCGCAGTTGCGGACCCGGACTGCGACCTCGCCAACGCCATTGAAAATATCGATATCGGCGGGCCCACCATGGTGAGAGCTGCGGCCAAAAACCACAACGACGTAGCCATTGTGGTGAATGCCTCGGACTACAGCCGGATTGTCAGGGAGCTTTCTGATAACGATGGCCAGCTCAGCTTTCAGACCCGGTTTGACCTCGCCGTTAAAGCCTTTGAGCACACCGCAGCGTACGACGGTGCCATCGCCAACTATCTGGGCGGGCGCACCGGTGACAACCAAAATCCTGACTTCCCCCGCACCTTCAACACCCAGTTCATCAAGGTGCAGGATATGCGCTACGGTGAAAACCCGCACCAGCGGGCCGCTTTCTACACCGAGCGTGAACCACAGGAAGCCTGCGTTGCCACGGCAAAACAGATTCAGGGCAAAGAGCTGTCATTCAACAATGTTGCCGATACAGATGCAGCGCTTGAGTGCGTGAAGCCGTTTGCTGACCCGGCCTGCGTTATCGTTAAACACGCCAACCCCTGTGGAGTCGCGATCGGCAGCGACATCCGACAGGCCTATAACCTCGCCTTTGC
>JBDNIR010000016.1:0-4006 GCA_041688195.1 Marinobacter sp. | reverse complement strand
TATCGCCGTGGGAATCGACTGGTTAACCAGCTCCCCCACCCGAAACACCCCGTTCAGAAAGCCATAATGTCGCACTACCCGGTCCTCCGGATTGGTATCGGAGGCCCCGCGATACAAAGGCGCAAAAACTAGCAGGCCTTTCTGGTAGTCCTGCTCCTGTACCAGCTGGATAGCAGCTGTCGCGGCCATTCGTCCGGTGTCTCTTGAGACCTTCAGGGCTGACAGCCGTTTATCCTCGCTCGACAAATCAAAACCGATGGCAGCCCGGTTCTCCGCAATAGGTTCGATAAACTGCACAGGGACGAGCCAGGGCCGCTCCTCCACTGGCATAGCGACTGCGGCCATTCCAGTCAACACAAAACCGGGATACCAACTCTGCTGCCGTTGCTCAAACTCGGCCCGGTCTTCCTGTTTAACCAGCGGCGCCCAGGCAAACGCCTTGATGGCCGGTGAGCGCTCAAGTACCGGCCGGGTCAGATTGCCAAAAAGCTCGGAGCTCATCTCCGGCATTACGTCCACGGCGGCCTTCAAAGCGAAAAGGATATCAAGGTTCATCAGCACTTCACGTTCAAATGCGGCAGCAAGCCGGGTAACATCAGCACGAAACTCGCCGGTGATGTTTTCGTTTTCCTCCACGTACAAGCCACGGCTAAGGGCAGCACAAAACCCCAAACCAACCAGTGCTAACAGAATCACAACCAATGAGGGATGCCGCTTCATAGCACCCGAGTCTTCATAGGGATGAGCTCATTCCCGGTTGTATTCAAACCACGGATCTCCATTCACTTCTGTGGGGCCGGGCCTGGTTTGGCCGACCAATTTATCTGAATGCACGAAAAGGTGTCGTTCCCCATACGGTGCTCACAACAATTAAGATGTTAACAAATGTAACCAGAAGGGACACACTATCCTTTAATCGTTTTCATAGCTTGTAATCACAACATCCGCCGCCCGCTAGCGACTCCGCTACCCCGGAAACATATTCCTGCCAAAGCGCCTGCTGTTTTACCCTGATATGCCCGACCAGAAATGCTGCCATCACCTTCGCCTCCATCGAGAATTGCTCTGATTATAGATAGCTCCCCTCAGACCGGGCAACAGGGGAATAGATTGCCGGATGCCCAGCGTGTAAAATCGGCCAACTTCTGATGACGGACGGGTAAATCGCAATGGGCAGAGCCTACCAAAACCGCAAAGATTCAATGGCCAAGACGGCGAACGCCAAAACCAAGGTCTATAGCAAATACGGTCGTGAAATTTATATGTGTGCCAAAGCTGGCGGCACCGACCCGGACGGCAACTTGTCCTTACGGGGCCTGATCGACCGGGCCAAGAAAGACCAGGTGCCTGCCCACGTGATTGAAAAGGCCATAGACAAGGCCCGAGGCGGTGGTGGCGAGGACTTTTCGACCGCCCGGTACGAAGGCTTTGGCCCCGGCAACTGCATGGTGATCGTGGATTGCCTGACCGACAACCCGAACCGGACCTTTGGTGACGTGCGTCAGTGCTTTACCAAAACCAAGTGCAAAATCGGCACCCCAGGCAGCGTCAGCCACATGTTTGACCACTGCGCGATTCTCGCCTTTGCAGGTGATGACGAGGAAGCAGCCCTGGAAGCCCTGATGATGGCCGAGGTTGACGTCACGGATATTGAGAATGAAAACGGCACCATTACCGTATTTGCACCCAATACCGAATACGCCAAAGCCAAACAATCGCTGACAGTCACGTTTGGTGAACTGGAGTTCGATGTCGACGAAATCCAGTTTCTGCCTCAGACCAGCACACCCATCGAAGGGGACGACGCGATTATGTTCGAGAAGTTTCTCGACATGCTGAACGATCTGGACGACGTACAGAACGTCTATCACAACGCCGAGATCCCGGCAGAGGATTGACCGCTCAGGCTACCCGTACACCCAAACCGGGTAGCCTGACGGTAAAACACTCATGCTCAGCCGCGCAGCCCGCTTACCACCTTATCAATACTCTCCTTGGCGTCGCCGAAAAGCATGCGGGTGTTGTCTTTGAAGAACAGCGGGTTCTCGACGCCGGAGTAACCAGTCGCCATACCCCGTTTGAGCACCACCACCTGGCGCGCCTTCCAGACTTCCAGCACCGGCATACCGGCAATCGGGCTGCTCGGGTCTTCCGCAGCCGCCGGATTCACCGTGTCGTTGGCGCCGATAACCAGCACCACATCGGTGTTCGGGAAGTCGTCGTTGATCTCGTCCATTTCCAGCACAATGTCGTAGGGCACATGGGCTTCGGCCAACAGCACATTCATGTGACCGGGCAGGCGACCTGCGACCGGGTGAATACCAAAGCGCACATTCACGCCACGTTCCCGCAACAGTTTGGTAATGTCGCTGACGCCATTCTGAGCCTGCGCAACGGCCATGCCGTATCCAGGGACAATAATCACTGAGTCAGCATTGCGCAGTTCATCGCAGACGTCGTCGATCGAAAACTCCTGGACTTTCTGATCACTGGCGATTGCGCCCGAACTGCTGGTGGTCTGGCCAAAGCCGCCCAGAATCACGCTGATAAACGACCGGTTCATCGCTTTACACATGATATAGCTGAGGATTGCCCCGCTACTGCCGACCAGGGCACCGGTGACAATGAGCAAGTCATTGCCAAGCATAAAGCCGATGGATGCGGCCGCCCAACCGGAGTAGCTGTTCAACATGGACACCACCACCGGCATATCTGCACCGCCGATCGCCATGATTAGGTGAACCCCGAGGACAGCCGCAATCAGTGTCATCAGTCCCAGCGCGATAAGCCCCGACGCCACGCTGTCGTTGCCCAGGAACCATACGCCAAGGAAAACCGTCACTACCAGAGCAATCAGGTTCATTACATGTCGACCCGGCAGGGTCAGGGCCTTGCTGTCGATTCGGCCATTGAGCTTGCCGCAGGCCACCAGTGAGCCGGTGAAGGTAACCGCACCAATAAATACCCCAACATACACCTCCACCAATTTGATGGTGTGCTCAGCCCCGAAGGTTGCAACCAACGGTTCGATGTAGCCCGAAAAGCCCACCAGCACCGCTGCCAGCCCCACAAAGCTATGTAACAACGCAACCAGCTGCGGCATCTGGGTCATTTCGACTTTGTTGGCGATGGGAATACCAATGCCCGCGCCCAGCAGCACGGCAATAATAATCGCGGCAACCCCACCATCACCCACACTGGCAAGGGTGGCCACCACCGCAATGATGATGCCGGCGACGCCGTAAAGGTTTCCGCGCCGGGCGGACTCCTGGTGGCTGAGACCGCCCAGACTGAGAATGAAGAGAACACTGGCCACCAAGTAGGCGACGCTGACTAGTCCTGTACCCATGATAAGCGCTTCCTACTTCCGGAACATGTTGAGCATGCGATAGGTCACCCGGAACCCACCGCCCACGTTGATGCTTGCGATCAACACTGCCACAAAGGCCATGATGCCAACCGCGACGCTCTCGGCCTGAGCCAGATGCAACATGGCGCCGATGACGATGATGCCGCTAATCGCGTTGGTCACACTCATCAGGGGCGTGTGCAGGGAGGCGGTCACGTTCCAGATCACCTGCCAGCCGATAAAGCAGGCCAGTACGAACACGGTGAAGTGGCTGAGGAAGCTCTGTGGTGCATAAGCACCGACACCATAAAGCGCTGTCGCTGTTACCAGCAAAAGCGCAATTTTACCGGTGCGGCGACGGGATTCAGCTGCCGTTGCTGCTGCCCGCTGAGCCTCCGGCGATGGCTCCTCGGTGCCTGGTGGAAGCGGCACTTTGGCCTGCACCTCAGGCTTTGGTGGTGGCCAGGTTATGCTGCCCTGCTGCACCACGGTCAGGCCACGGATGACTTCATCCTCCATGTTGACGAGGGGTTTGCCGTCCTTCTCCGGCGTCAGCTCTGTCAGCAGATGCATCAGGTTAGTGGCGTATAGATCACTCGCCACTTTTGCCATACGGCTGGGCAAATCGGTGTAGCCAATCAGCGTTACGCCGTGCTG
>JBDNIR010000139.1:0-10759 GCA_041688195.1 Marinobacter sp. | reverse complement strand
CGGTAGCATCTGCCATTTGAAATCCCGGGGGGCTGCCCACCGGTGTTTTTTGTAGTCAAAGGGCAAATAGCCGACCTGGCTGCCGGTGGAGTCTTTTATTTGCCCGGTCAGCCGATAGTTGAGGTAGCCCGAAAGCAGCAGAAACTTGTCAGTGGCGGCCCAGACTTCGGGTTGGTTCTGGCTTATCCAGTTGGCGGGTGCGTTAGCTCTGAACCGCCGGACGGTTTCCTCAAGTCTCAGAACCTTGAACAGCCAACCCCACGGCCCTGTCATCGGGCCACTCACCGTCGCATGGCGCTGGTCAAGCCAGATAATGGCAGGCCGCAAGGGCTTGCCGTCGGCGCCCAGATTGACTGTGGTGCTGCGTTGGGTGGTGACGGTCACGCCTCGTACCTGTTCCGGCTTGGCGTCGGTGCTTTGCCAGAGCCTGTTGCACGCCAGCCCCAGGTTGTCCCAGAAATACTCCGGATGTTGCTCTGCCCAGCCGGGTTGGTGAGAGAAATAAGGTTCAATTGCCTGCTTACCTTTACCCAACAGGTTGCCGCGCGTGTCAAACAGCAGCGCCCGTATACTCTGGGTGCCGTTGTCGATGGCAAGAATCAGCGGTTCGCCGCTCATCACTGGTCTCCGGACGCTGGCGGCAGGGAGGGCAGAGAGAAAGCCGAATGCCAGATGTCGAGATACCGGTTCATCTCGTCATCCCAGCGGCCATTGTCCCAGCTCAGGGCTTGCTGGCAAACGGCCTTGAATTCTGGCAGCAGCGCCGCGGCGCCGTTCGGGAGAATCATGCCGAGGCGGGTCCGGCGCAGCATCAGGTCGTCAAGGTGGATGACCTGGCCGTGAATCAGGGCCCAGAACACCTCGGCCCAGAGTGTGTTGGTGCCGGGAATGGTTACCAGCGGACCGGCCTCCAGCAGGTCTTTTAAATGCGCGCCATAATAACCGGCCAGGCGGCGCCACTGCTGATGGCTGATGGCATCTGGTCGTTGTAGTCGGGGGCCGGGGCTGAAAACAGGTCGTTCGTTATCTCGCAGTTGAAAGTTGCCAAGGACTTCAGTGCCGGCCTCCAGCACTTCCCGGGCAATCAGCCTGAAGGTGGTGAGTTTGCCACCGGCGACGCTGATCAGGCCATGGTCAGGCCAGATCACGTGTTCCCGCTTTTCCTTTGACGGGCTCCTGCCATCACCCCGGCTGACCACTGGCCGCACACCGGACCAACTGCCAAGAATCTGGTCGCGGTGGATAGGGCAACCCGGAAACAGGGTACTGGCCACTGTCAGAAGATAGTGAATCTCCGGTTCGGTGATGGCTGGCTCTTCGTCAAGGTCGTGGGGATGGTCCAGATCAGTGGTGCCCAGTACGGTGGTTCCCAGCCAGGGGAAAGCGAACACCGGGCGCCGGTCTTCCGGGTGCATCAGGGACACACAGCAGGATACTGGCAGCACGTCGAACGGAAGGATCAGATGGCTACCGCGCAGAGGCCGGATATGGTCGTCACGGGTGTCGGCCTGACGCAGTTGATCGGCCCAGGCTCCGGTGGCGTTGATGATCAGTCGGGCATTCACCCTGATCGGGTGATCGTCGGCACATCTGTCCGGGGCGGCATCCGTCAGAGTCACTCCCGTGACCTGTCCGTCGGTTCGATGGATCTGCGCGGCCCGCAGGTAGTTTACGCAGACGGTGCCATCGGCTATGGCTTCGTCCAGCACCCGCAATACCAGCCGGGCATCGTCGGTAACGGCGTCGGTGAAGGCACTGGCTCCGGTCAGCTTATCGGTGGTCAGGCCTGGCACCCATTGCAGGGTTTCTGCCGGGGTCAGTAAATGTTGGGAGGATTGGCCGGCGAGTCGGTCGTAGGCCCACAACAGCAGGCCGAACACTCTGGGGCCGGGAAACTGCTTGCGATAGTGGGGCAATATGAACCGCAGCGGCTCAATCAACCCGGGCGCTTCTGCCAACAGACGCTGGCGCTCCCGCACCGCATCCCGGGCCAGACCGTAATGGCCGCTACCCAGATAGCGCAGGCCGCCATGAACCATTTTGGACGAGCGGCTGGAGGTGCCCCAGGCAAAGTCGCGTTGTTCCACCAGCAGGGTTTTGAGGCCGCTGCCGGCGGCTTCCCGGGCGATGCCGGCACCGGTAATGCCACCACCAACAATCACCACATCGAAGTCTGCACTTTGCTGAAGTTGGTCAAGTAACGCCTGGCGATCGGGGCCGGCCATGCTCATTTTACCTCTGGGCGGGTTTGGTTTGAGGAAGCTGCCGGGTTCTGCTCGTTGAACAATGTCTCCGGATTCAACAGCCGGTCAGGATCAAAGATCTTACACAAAGAGGTTATCGCCAGCATGCCCAGCTCACCTTTTTCTACCGGCAGAAAAGGCGCGTGGTCCTTGCCGACACCGTGCTGGTGGCTGATGGTACCCCGGTTGCGGACAATGACATCGGAGGTACTGTGTTTAAGGGCCTGCCAGCGCTCCAGGGTGTCACCGTAGCTGGAGGCCACCCGAAAAACATAGGTGGTGTAAATGCTGCAGCCCTGGGGATAGAAGTGGGACAGGTGGGTAAATACGTGAACCCGCTCTCCCTCCTGGGCCAGTCTCGAATTCAGGTTGCTTTCCATGCGGTTCATCAGGTTGTCGACGTTGTCCCAATCAGTAGCGGTTTCCAGGGTGTCTACGGCATAGCCGAACTGCCATAGCGCCTCTCTCAGGTACGGCATCGTGAAGCGCTTCTCTGCCCACTTCTTGCCCAGATGGGTGCCGATGTAGATGCCATTGTGCGCGGCGGCGGCTTTGCGAACTTCTTTCAGGGCCGCAGTGCATTGGATTGGGGTGCCGGTCAGGCCGAAAGTCATCATGCATTTGCCGGTTTGGGCGCCTCGTAGGCCAAGGAAACCTTCCAGCATGGCAATGAGTTTGGGGTGTCCTGCCAGCGCCAGTTGGGTCTCGGTTTCGGTGGCGTTGCTGAGCCGCAACATCGACAGCTGGGTCCGGTTCTGGACCATGCTGCGGGCTGCGGTCCTGGCGAAGTCCCAGTCAGGAAAGAAAATCACATGAAAGCTCTCTCTCGCCGGCAACGGGGTGACACGTACTTTAATCTCGGTCAGAAAGCCGATACGGCCTTCAGAACCCATCACCATTTCCCGAATATCCGGCCCGGCACTGGAGGCAGGGAAGGTGGGGATGTTGAGGGTGCCCAGGAAGGTTTCAATACGCCCGCCCGCAAACAATTGCTCGATGCGACCATACCGCAAGGACTGCTGGCCGCTGGACCGGCTGGCTACCCAGCCGCCGAGGGTGGACAGCTCAAAGGACTGCGGGTAATGCCCGAGGGTGTAACCCCGGGCCCGAAGCTGGGATTCCACCAGAGGGCCGGGGGTGCCAGCGCCAAAAGTGGCGATCTGGCTGGTGGTGTCCAGGTCCAACAGTCGGTTCATGGTGCCCATATCCACGGTCAGTACCGGAGTCTTGCTGGCGAGCGGGTTGATATGGCCCGCCACGCTGGTGCCGCCGCCATAAGGTATCAGATGGACTTTATGGTCGTGGGCATACTCCAGCAGGCTTCTTACATCGTCACTGTTGTGGGGGTAGGCGACACCATCCGGAAAAACCTGAAAATCACCACTGCGCATAGCGAGCCAGTCAGGCAGGCTCTGACCTCGGGCGTGACGAATACGCTCAACGGCATCGGTGACTATCAGGTGGTGGGGCGGCAGTCGGCTTGACGGTACCCGGGCTTTTACCGAATCCAGAGTGACATCCGCCAGTACTGAGGCGGAACCGATTCGTTCCGCGAGGAACTGCTTGCCCTGTGACGGTAATTCGAGCGCAAACTGATCATCACCCCAGCCATTCCAGCGTCGCATTCGTAGTCTCCTGCCGAAGGTTTTGGGCGGATAACGCCCTGATTTTGTATTGAAACGATTGTAGCGGTGTTTTTGCCTGTTACAGTATCGGATTACGACAAGCCTGCTGGCATATACCGACAACGCCTGAGACAGCCTAAAAAGGAGAACCCATGGGCGAAGGCCATTCCAGCCCGGACAATGCCAGATCGCTGCCAACCGGCTTCCAGGTTATCCACGCCAACCGGCTCGAAGATCTGCGGGCATTGACGGTTGAGGTCATTCGGCGCTTCCCTCTGGCGCCTCTGGATGACGAAATTTTTCTGGTGCACTCCAACGGTATTGCTCAATGGCTGAAACTGGCCCTGGCCCGGGACCAGGATGACCCGATTCAGCCCGGTGTCGGCATTGCCGCTGCTATGACGTTCTCTTTGCCTTCCCGTTTTCTCTGGCAGGTCTACCGTGGCGTACTGGGTGAGCAGGCGGTGGCGACGGAGTCCCCCTACGATAAGGACCGGCTGACCTGGCGACTGATGCGGTTGCTGCCTACCCTCAAGGATCTTCCAGTATTTGCGCCCCTTGCACGCTTTCTGGCCGGGGAGGAGGGCGACCGCCGTCTGTATCAACTGGCAGAGCGTATTGCCGATCTGTTTGACCAGTACCAGGTGTACCGGGCTGACTGGCTTGACGAATGGGCGCAGGGCCGGGACCAGATCCTGGTGCGCAACGGGCAGACTCTTGAACTCTCCGGTGACCAATGCTGGCAGCCGGAGCTCTGGCGGTTGATTAACGTCGACATCGGCCAGCATCGAGGCAGTGCCAGCAGAGCGGATGTCCACAACCAGTTCATGATGGAATCAGCTGGGCTGAGCCCGGAAACCCGCCCCCCGGGCCTGCCGAAACGCCTGATCGTGTTCGGTGTATCCTCATTGCCGCAGCAAACCCTGGAAGTGCTAAGCCGTCTCGGTCAGTGTGCCCAAGTGTTGCTGTGCGTTCACAACCCCTGCCGTTACTACTGGGCGGACATCGTCGAGGACCGGGAACTGCTGCGGGCCATCAACCGCCGCGGCAAACAGCGGGACTCCATGCCGCCGGTGCTGAACGAACACAACCTTCACCTGCACGCCAACCCCTTATTGGCAGCCTGGGGTAAGCAGGGGCGGGATTATATCCGGCTGCTGGACGAGTATGATGACCAGGCCGGTTACGCTGGCTGGTTTGATCGCATCGACATTTTCGAGGCGCCATTTGAGCTCCCCGCCAGACCAACGCTGTTGCAAGCGCTGCAAGACGACATCCTGGAATTGCGGCCGGTGAATGAGTCCGTCTATCCGAAATCGGTTGAATACGCCGGTGATACGTCGATTGCCTTTCACAGCGCCCACAGCGCCCAGCGGGAAGTGGAAATACTCCACGACCAGTTGCTGGCAGCCTTCAGCGCAGACTCTGAGCTCAAGCCCCAGGACATCATCGTGATGGTGCCGGACATCAACGCTTATGCCCCGCATATCCAGGCCGTATTTGGCCAGATAGAACACGGCGATGACCGCTATATTCCTTACACTATTTCAGATCAGGGCCAGCGTCATCAGGTGCCCGTGTTGGTGGCGCTGGAAATGCTGCTGAGTTTGCCGGAATCGCGCCTCGCGGTCAGTGATGTACTGGACCTGCTGGATGTACCGGCGGTGCGTGAGCGTTTCGGCCTGGAAGAGGCCGATCTGCCTCAGCTCCATGACTGGATTCAGGGCGCCGCTATTCGCTGGGGGCTGAACGCAGAGCAGCGGGCGGCGCTGGATCTTCCGGACGGCATGGATCAGAACACCTGGCTGTTCGGGCTGCGGCGGATGCTATTGGGCTATGCAGTGGGGGACGGCGAAGCCTGGCAGGCGATCGAACCCTACAGTGAGGTAGGCGGGCTGGAAAGCCGCCTGGCCGGGTTGTTGGAAGAGTTGGTGCGGAGCCTTCACCGGCACTGGCAAATATTGTCCGGACGCAAGACCCCGGATCAGTGGGTGGCGGCACTGAATGAGCTCAAGCAGGACTTTATCAGTGCAACCGAGTTGTCCGATGGGCTGGTAATCAGCCGTCTGGATGAGGTCGTCGAAAGTTGGGTGGAAGCCTGTCGCGACGCAGGCCTCGCGGAGACCGAACTACCGCTGACGGTGGTGCGGGAAGTATGGCTTGGCGAGCTGGACCAGGGCGGTCTCAGCCAGCGTTTTCTGGCGGGCAAGGTCAACTTTGCCACGTTGATGCCGATGCGGGCGATCCCCTTTCGGCAGATCTGTCTGCTGGGCATGAACGACGGTGACTACCCCCGCAGCCAGCCACCGATGGATTTTGACCTGATGGCCAGGGATTACCGCCCGGGTGACCGGTCCCGGCGGGAGGATGACCGCTACCTTTTCCTTGAAGCGTTATTGTCTGCAAGAAAAAGCCTTTATATCAGTTGGGTAGGACGAAGTATTAATGATAATTCTGAACGTCCGCCTTCGGTGTTGGTTGCCCAGCTACGGGACCATCTCGATACCATTCGGCCGATTGAACTGGCCGGGGAAGGTAACAGGCTCAGCCATCGTCTTACCACAGATCACCCGTTACAGCCATTCAGCCCAGCCTATTTCAAAGACGCCAGTGACCCGCGTCTGTTCACCTTCGCACGGGAATGGCGGGCGGCTCATGGTTCAACGAGTGAAGAGAGTGAAGAGAGTGAAGAGAGTGAAGAGCGCGCGGAGACACCGCTAACAGAAGCCCTGACAGATCTGCCGGAAGGGCTGTTTGACGAACCCTTGAACCTGGCTAACCTGGGCGGTTTCCTGCGTAGCCCGGTGGATACTTTCTTTCGGCAGCGCCTCGGCGTGTATTTTGATCAACCTCTGGCCGGAGCCGAAGATGAGGAGCCGTTCGTGCTCGACGGCCTCGAGAACTGGGCTTTGAACGATGAACTGGTGCGCCACGTGATCGCACGCCCGGAACCGGAGGAGGATCTGGATGCCCGGCTGGAGGCCTGGATATCCCGGCAAGCGGCCAGAGGGGCTTTGGCTCAGGGTGGGCTGGGAAAACTCCAGCAGCGGCGCCTGAAAAAAGACCTGCCGGAGCTGTCTGAACGTTATCAGCAGCTCATGGCGGCCTATCCCACGGCATTGGCTTTGCAACTGGTGACACTGGAGCGGCCTGTGGGCGAGCATCTTCTGCGGCTGGAAGACTGGCTTGGCAATCTACGCCAGAACGATGCCGGTGACCGGGCACTGGTGTTCCTGCAAAGCAGTGGCCTGACCACGGCTAAAAACCAGTACAAATGGACCAATTTCCTGCGGCCATGGATTGCTCACCTGGCCGCCAATGCCATGGACGAGCAGCCGATTACCACCCACGTGTTGAGTAAGGCTGGTGATGTGTCATTCCATTCCTATGGCCGCGCCGAAGCGGAAGGCTTTCTCGGGCAGATAATGACCGCCTGGGCAGAGGCGATGAGCGTACCTTTGCCGGTGGCCGCGAAAACTGCATTTGCCTTCCTCGACTCGCCCCCAAAAGGGGGTGAAGACAAGGCCCTGGATAAAGCCCGCGCGGCCTATGACAGCGGTTACCAGTTCACCGGCGAGGGCGACGAGAACCCCGGTTTGCAGCGCGCCTATCCGGATTTCGATGCATTAGTGGCCAGCGACCGGTTTGTTCACTGGGTCGGGCAGCTCTACAAACCTTTATGGCAAAACGTAAAGCCGGAGGACAAATAAGATGGCGAGCAACCAACGCCTTGACCCTCTGACGTTTCCGCTGCATGGCAGCCGGTTGATTGAGGCGAGTGCTGGCACCGGCAAAACCTTTACCATCGCCTTGCTGTACGTGCGACTGGTGCTTGGCCACGGCGATATCGCCCAAACCGGTCGTATGCTTACACCGCGGGATATCCTGGTGGTTACCTTCACCGAAGCCGCCACCAAGGAGCTCCGGGACCGGATCCGTAAGCGCCTGACAGAGGCCGCAACGGCCTTTCGTATGGAGCCAGGCGCTGTTGATGGCGACGCGGACGAGCAGGATCCGTTAATGCAGTTGCGAGACCAGTATGCACCGGAACATTGGCCCGCCCGGGCGCGCTTGTTGCAACTGGCGGCGGAATCCATGGACGAAGCCGCCGTGCACACCATCCACGGCTGGTGCAACCGAATGCTGAAAGAGCACGCCTTTGACAGCGGCGGCCTGTTTAATCAGAGCCTGGAAACCGACCAGAGTGAGCTGCTGGGGCTGGTAGTGCGGGATTACTGGCGCACCTTTGTTACGCCCCTGCAAGAGGATACCGTTGAAATTTACCTCAGCGCGGTAAAATCCCCTGACGACCTGCAGGGAAAACTCAAATCACTGCTTAAACTGCAAGCAAACCTGATGGGTGGGGAGGAGACTCCCACTGCACTGCTCAACAAGCTGGTGGCCGCGCGGTGGCAGGTATTTGATCTGATCCGCCCAGGGCTGCCGTCACAGGCCGCGGATTTTATCGATGTCTGTCAGCAGGCCCAGGCAAACAAAGCCTTTGACGGGCGCAAGCTCAAGCTACCAAACCTACAGGGCTGGCTGGACACCCTGCTGGAATGGGCTGACACCGATTCCATCGAGCCTCCGCCACTGACGGAGCCCGCCTGGAACCGGCTCTCTGTCGCCGGTATCGGGGAAGCCTGGAAAGCCGAGCCGACACCGGCAGCTCATTCACTGATTGTCGCTGTCACCGAATTGAATAACCAGCGCCTGGTGCCAGTACCGGAGCAGGCCTTGCTGGTGCACGCGACCCATTGGGTGGCCCAGCGCCTGGAACAGGAGAAACAGCGCCGTGCCGAACTCGGCTTTGATGACTTGCTGACCCGGCTGGATACCGCTCTGCGGGGAGAGGGCGGTGAGCATCTTGCTGACACTATCCGCCAGCAGTTCCCGATGGCGATGATTGACGAGTTCCAGGACACCGACCCGGTTCAGTACCGGATATTCGATAGCGTCTATAAGATCGCGGATAACCGACCCGAGACCGGCTTTTTCATGATCGGCGACCCCAAACAGGCGATCTACGCTTTCCGGGGCGCGGATATCTACACCTATCTCCAGGCCCGGCAAGCCACCGCCGGGCGGCATGTCACCCTGCCCAGAAACTTCCGCTCCTCCCACGCCATGGTGCAGGCGGCCAACCAGGTATTCAGCCATGGCGAAAGCACCCGGCAAGAAGGCGCGTTTTTGTTCCGGCGTCCGGAATCAGCCGGAGCAGGTGGTGATAATCCGTTGCCGTTTGTGGCGGTAGACGCCAGGGGCCGGAAGGAAACGTTCGTCATTGATGGCAGCGCTGGTGGTGCCGAGCCGCCCGCCATGACCTTCTGGACCCACAGCAACAAAGACAAAAAGGACGATGTGGTTGCAGCCGTTGCCGAAGCCTGTGCCAGTGAAATTGTCCGCTTACTGAACCTGGGGATACAGAACAAAGCGGGTTTCCGAAATGACGCCGGCCACCTTCAGCCGTTGCAATCCTCCGATATCGCCGTACTGGTGAACAAGGGGGCCGAAGCTCGGGCGGTGCGGGCGGCTCTCAGTGTGCGGGGTGTAAAGAGCGTTTACCTGTCGGATCGCGGGTCGGTACTGCAAACCTCACAAGCCATAGATTTGCTGCATTGGTTGGCCGCTTGCGCTGAGCCGGAGCGGGATCGGCTGGTTCGCACCGCTCTGGCCACCGGCACCCTAAACCTGAGCTGGCAGCAACTGGACCACCTGCACCGCAATGAGCTGGCCTGGGAAGACGAAATTGAGCGCTTCCGCAGCTTCCACCATATCTGGCAGAGCCAGGGTGTGCTGGCGATGATCCGCCGAATCCTGACCGACTTTGATGTGCCTGCACGGCTGCTGTATCAGGACGACGGCGAACGTGAGCTCACCGACGTACTGCACATCGCCGAGTTGCTGCAGCAGGAGAGCCAGCAGGTGGATGGCGAGCAAGCTCTTATCCGTCGCCTGGCGGAGATGATTTCGGACGTTGGCAAGGAAACCGAAGCCCAGCAGGTGAGGCTGGAAAGCGACGCGGACTTGGTCCGGGTGGTGACGGTGCACAAGTCCAAGGGCCTGGAATACCCCTTGGTGTTCCTGCCGTTTGCGACCAGTTGCCGCCCCACCAGCAAGAGGGACAAAGCCGTCCCGTGGCATGATGAGCGGGGCTGTTTGCAGATAACCTTCGATCCGGACGACGACACCTTGGCCAAGGCCGACCGTGAGCGTCTGGGTGAAGACATTCGCAAGCTATACGTGGCGCTGACCAGGGCCCGTTATGCTACCTGGGTGGGCGCCTGCGATATCGGGGGCGATGAGCAGCGCAGCGCCCTGGGCTATCTGGTGGGCCTCGATGGCGAATCTTCTGTCGCAGATGGCCTGCAGCAAATGGTGGCAGGTACCTCAGCCATGGCGCTGACACAGTTGCCAGCGGCCGCCACCGAGCGCTACACACCGCCGCCCGTTCCTGATCTGAGCGAAGCCCGCCATCCGGCGCGCAGGGCGAAAGAAGACTGGTGGATTGCCAGCTATTCCGCCATTCGCTACAGCGCCGCACTGCCATTATCAAGCTCGGCATTGGGCATGCTGGAAGCCGAAACCCCGGCTGCCGAGCGGCGCAATGAAGAGGGCGAGGCAGACCGGACACCAGACCAGCCAATACTCAAACGCCCGTCCAGCACGGAGCGTCGTATTCACGGATTTTACCGTGGCGCCGGGCCAGGGACCTTCCTGCATGGCATTCTGGAATGGCGAAACCGGGCAGGCTTTGACCTGGCCCCGGAACAACAGCAGGATTTTATTGCCATGCTTGAGAAACGCTGTGCTGCCCGGGGCTGGGAAGCTTGGGCACAGCCCCTGGCGAGCTGGACTGAAGATTTCGTGCGGCGTGAGCTGCCGCTGCCG
>JBDNIR010000553.1:0-4128 GCA_041688195.1 Marinobacter sp. | reverse complement strand
GTTTTTTCAGTGCTAAAGGACAACATAAAAGCTAGTTATCAAAAGCGAGGAGCAAAGGGCCCTATCATAGGAATTGGATTGATCGTCCTTGGTTTTCTCAGCGCTGCAAAGGCGTTTCAATGGGGTGGGTTCATGCTTGTGCTGGCGCTAGTGATCCTCAGCACTGTTTGGTGGCTTCCAGGGTTCTTGGACAGGCTTTTCCCCGATGATGTGGAAAGAGAGAAAAGGTTGCGCGCGGAGAACCCTAATTGGGACCGGTAGGTACGTTAGGCTAATTCAGAGCTTTAAGTGTGAGCTGTCAGAGAGTGTGTTTTAAATGAAAATCCTAAAGTGTGTCTTGGTCGTTTTATTGTTTTCATTTGCTATACCTTTGGCACACGCCAATGATGCTAGCGCTCTGCCAGGTGTGGGCGCTAAGTCATGTGGAAAGTGGCTCGAAGGGCGAGAAATGAGATCAGATACTATTGATGATTTTTTAGTTTCTTGGATTCAGGGATTTTTGAGTGGTTTAAACATGCATCGCAAAAGTCTCACGAATGAAGATATGATTTCGCTGCCTGACTCGTCTACCTTACTTGCATACGTAGATAAGTACTGTCGAGATAACCCACTTGAGACACCACTCCTAGCATCTATAAATTTGTTTGTCAGGCTTAGAGACCAATAGGTGCGTATTCTGGCGATTCCGATCACCTGTTCAACCTAACGCGCCGAGGGTCATCCTATCACTCGGAGTGATCGGAATGCCCCATTTTACTCATGGCTTTTCTCATGGATTCTCCTCTCAGATTCAGCTTGTGGCTGTTGTGTAAAAGGCGGTCCAGAATCGCGTCTGCCAGAGTCGCGTCGCCGATGGCTTTGTGCCACTGACCGATCGGTAGCTGGCTGGTGATCAGGGTGGAACGTCGGCCATGGCGGTCTTCCATGATTTCCAGTAAATCGTTCCGCTGACTCAAGGTCATTTTCTCCAGTCCCCAGTCGTCCAGCACCAGTAAGTCCGTTTTGGCCAACTGCTGGATCAGCTTGGCGAAGCGCCCATCGCCATGAGCAATGCTGAGCGATTCCAACAGCCGAGAAGTCCGGAAGTAGCGCACGGATAAGCCGTGACGGCAGGCCTGATTAGCCAGGGCACAGCCCAGATAGGTCTTGCCGCAGCCGGTGGGCCCGGTGATGAGGACGTTCTGGTGCTGATGGATCCAGTGACTGCTGAGCAGATCGGCGAACTGACTGCGTTGCAGGCCGCGCGGGTGCTGGTAATCGATCTCTTCAGGGTGGGCCTGGACTTTCAGGCGGGCGGCCTTGAGCAGACGGGCCACCTTGTTATTGTTGCGTTACTATAACGCTGTCAAGTGTCTACTGTATCGGGGGCTTGCCAGTGGTCGATGTTGAAAACCTGTAAACCCGTCTACCTGAAGTTGAGAAAACGCAAACGCTTCAACTATGCTGAATAAAGCAAGTGGTAAACCCCTGAAAACGCGCGAAAATACAGACGTTTTCAAACCCCGGCGACGTCTTTGGTAGGGCTTGGTTACGCTTAATTCGTTCATGTTACTTGTCCACTAAAAAGTAAGTGGGCATTATCCTGACGGCGGCAGCGCCTGGTTCAAGACGAGATTACCAGACGCTTTCCTTAGCCCTACTTCATTCATAACTCCTGGATGGGAATGCAGCGAATCGCAAGTCGGGTGGCAGCGCGCGCTTCAAAGACAAAGCCCTTACTGAGCGCTTTTCTGAGAAATGACAAGCACTCGACAAGCGACTAGCTTCACGACTATGAATGGTAGAAAAACCTGACTGCCTTGCCTTCACCGACCATTAACTCGATGACATTTCGGACTGTTTAATTATCAGACTTCCGAAATACCCTAGACGCAAGGCCTTTGACTTTCCCAGAGCTTCCAACCTGAAAGCAGTCGACCTTATATGCTCTAGTGCGCCTGTCACTAAAATAATTTTGGCGCACTACCTCTTCAAAAACTTGGGTCTCAATGAATTCAACGCAGCTTTCAGGGACGCCACGACTGCGAAGCTCTTTGGGTAACGAGAACTGGACTTGAGTGCCCATCGCGATATCCAAGTTACCGTCACCATCCCCGTCAGCCCCATACATTACCGTTTTAATAACCTCGTGTGGCTTTTTCGAAAATCTCAGATAAGGCTCAATAATCGCACCGTCATAGTAAATCTGAATGTGGTTCGCCTCGCCAAATTCGGCAGATCCAATGCAGCCAGGAACAATCCTTGAGCAGTTATCATATACCCAGTGTTCGCTGCACTTAAAGACAACATGGTGGGCTCCGTAGTCGAGACCGTAGCCGGTGACCATGCCTTCAACAAGGTCGCTGCGGAGTGCTGATAAGCATTCGCTGCGGCTTGAGATGTCCAATCCTGCCCCGACCGAGGTGATCATATCTCCGTTGTCGTCAGGAAGCGGAAGACCAATAGCCGTCGAATACGTCGCCTTAATTGCAAAGCTTGATGCTGCTAATGGGCTAGAAATGACAAGAAACATCCATGAAATTAGCCGCAGGTTCATTAGAAGCAGAATCCAATCAGCGGGTCGATTACAGGCCAGCAGCCAGCGAGCGGTTCACGGAGTTCCAATTTGTCAGTTAGCCAATAATTCACCGTAAACATGCCAACAATGGCGATTGCTGCGTATCCGAAAAATTTTTTCAAACCATGACTACCTGTGCCATCAACAAATTTTAGATGTGAAGACCAATCAAAGTAAGGTGCTCTCCAGTGTCGGATTTAAGTTGATCACCACTCCGAAATAGCAGTTAAACGCAGTGCTTGTTCTTTGGTTATTGCGACAACATGACTCAAGTAAACTAGTCCCCAGATCGTACCTTTTCGATTGCCATATTCTGCCTGAAGATACTCAATTTGGAGATCTCTAAATTTTATCCAGGCTAGCTGCGCCGCTTTTAGCTGTTCA
The DNA here is from genome assembly GCA_041688195.1 of Marinobacter sp. Taxonomy (GTDB): domain Bacteria; phylum Pseudomonadota; class Gammaproteobacteria; order Pseudomonadales; family Oleiphilaceae; genus Marinobacter. Next base: position 1,187 of record JBDNIR010000553.1, on the reverse strand, counting down.
ATTTCGCTGCCACCAAGCGAACTGTAAGCCCGATTTAGTTCAGCATCCCATGCCTTTAAAACAAGCTCCTTGCAGGCCTCAGAACCAGTCGTACCGGTAAATTGCGCCTCACACTCATCTCCTGCCACATCAATTGGGTGAGGTTTGATTACACCATTCAGTTGGAAAACAACGTCGCTTTCTGTATCCGCGACACTTACTCCTTGCGAAGTTGAATAGGTGATTTTTACATCTCTTTTTTTGCCCAGTCGATCCACTCTTCTTTCCCAATCATAAAGCGTTTCCCACTCAACGCCACTATAGGTCGTGTCTATTTTTTGACCGGACTCCAGCTCAATTTCAACGTAACCAGGATCGTGGACTCCAATGAATTTCGCCGGAATACCCGCTTGTGCAAATCCATCTATCGTTTCTGGGAAGTCTTGCGAATAGCATTGGGTAGAAACGAGAAAAGCTATAATTAACAAGTAACGCATCTAAATTTGGTTTCCTTAGAAGTTATAAGCGTCCGGGTGGCGTCTAGTCAGGACAGGGTCATCTGCTCTGTCAAATGATGAATCAAGCATTCCTGGCCCCAGCCTCGCCCATTTGAAGTGTGGCATCCAGCCAGACCTGGAAATCGGCCTTGCTCCAGGGTGCTCGACAAAGGTTCGGCGGCAACCATAGCGATCCTATGTGGTGGCCCTGCAAAAGTTAAAGGATAAGGCCGAGGACATGTGCGTTGCCGAGCAACTCCATAAAGATAAATTAAGGAAACCTAATTCCCTCTCGCTACAACTCTCACCGATTTGCTTTTTCGATGCAACTGGCAAAGGTTCTCATTGACGCGGTTGCATATAAGTTAGGCGAAGTTCCGCAGTACTCTCTTGCAATGCGAGTCTATGGTGACGTACTTCTCACCAAGCTTTTGTGACAATGCCCTAGAATCGGTGCATGCGTATTTAGAGTCTGGACTTACCCGGTCCAGACTCCCTTCACTACCGCATCTCGGCGCGGCAAAAAGGTCGGCTTTCAATGGAAGAATGCATCTTTGCAAAGGGCTTTCCAATGTTCGCTTTTGTTTAGACATTGGAGAAGTCTGGCAAAACCTGATGTATGATAATCGGCCGAGTCCGAGAGCGGTTTCGACTCCCGGCAGTCCGTATTAAAGGGTCGCGTAACAGCAATCAGATCTCAATGCTCTCAGC
>JBDNIR010000138.1:0-2447 GCA_041688195.1 Marinobacter sp. | reverse complement strand
CCGGTGTTCGAGACCAACTTTGAACGTCGGGTTCTTGTGCTCGATGATGGCCAGGCGGTCATCGAATGTGCCCTGGACCGGGGTTCCATTATTGCCGGAGAACACCGGCAGCCCCTGAATGAGGTGGAATTTGAGCTCAAGTCTGGTGACCCCTCCCGGTTAACGGTGTGGGCAGCGAGGCTTGCAGACCAGGTAAGCGTGTTTTTCAATCTGGTGAGTAAAGCTGAGCAGGGCTATTACCTGGCTGGCATTCATGAGCCGTCGTCACTTGGTGACGAAGTCGATGCCACCATGAGGTTGTTTCATGATCTCAGTATCGCCTGGCTAACGGATGCGCCATCAAAAACACTTCTGGATGTGCTTCAGGACGCATCTTCTGCCTTGTTCTGCATAGCGTGCCATTTGGCGATAAAGGCGCGGTAGCGGTCCAGCGCTTCTACTAAAACCTCCACTTCCGGGGTCTCGGACGATTTCACCAAAACGATAAGGCCTTTGCCCTCAACCTCTTCCGTGGGCTCCGGATGGCAAACCACTTCGCCATTATGGTCGATGTAGGCTAAAGCGGTCCCGATACTGTGCCGTATGAGTGCGCTTACGATGTCGGACCAGGTCAGGTCATCCAGTTCAATCTCATATCGATGAGGATGGTCCTGCTGGTAGTTGAACAGATCCTCCAGCACCTTTTCAGAACCTGGTGATACCACCGCTCGCACCATAATTTCAGGGTAAGTCCTTACCGGCCGAATAATCGTCGAGACGCCCAGTGCTTTAAAACGTGGCCGATTGTCGTCGCTGACGACCTCGGCGGTTAATCGACTGCTGAGCTTGGATTCCGACAGCCGGTGGGCAATATCAAACGACAGGCTGTCGGATGCCGGGTCGGTCTCGTCGGCGGCGAGCAGGAGAATATGCCTGGCATCGCCCGCATGCACGGCCCTCAGGGCTGCCGGGTCGCTTCCCGAACCATGGTAATGGGTGAGCCCGACATCTCTGAGTTCCGGTGGCAGGCCATTAGGAAATTGTTGAGTCAGAATCTGGATGGGTATTGTCTCGTAGCCCGGCACCGCGCGCATCTGGGACGCGAGTCTGGAGAAGTATTGCTCGCCCCCCTGACGCGGTGTATTGATGATAACGATGTGATCTTTCATGTGGTATACCCAGCGTCCGGTCAGTATGCGTTCCCGCCTGTAGAAGCGGTATTCTATAAAATCACTTATGATCAGCGTCAGCAGCGTGATACCAAAGCCGTACATCACCACGATGGTACCGATTCTGCCAGCCACGGTTTGCGGTGCCAGGTCGCCATAGCCCACGGTGGCCAGGGTGGTAAGGGTCAGATAGAAGGCTTCGAATGTCGTGAGATCTTCAGCCACCACCAGGAACAGGGTCTGGAAAACAACCAGCAATGCCAGCAAGCTGAACAGCCACTTCATGCGGTGCCGGATAATGCCTGACATCGGAAGATGCGAGAGCTGGTGCTCGGGGTTCAGGGGACGTCGGTTTGGTAGCATTGTCTGGTGCGATAGCCCCGAATCGGTAGTGGAGAGCGTGGTCACTTACGTTTACAGTACCGGAAGTAACGCCAGCTTGACCAGTGGTGCGGCTGGCCATTACAAGCTAGTTGAAAACTCAGGCAATTAACAGGGGTTTGCAGGATGGGGACGCAGATGGACGTACTTCCGGAACAATTGCAGCCGGGGGCTTCCGAGGCATTGGCGTCGCTGAAGGCGGACGCAGGTCTCGATTGGTTGAAAGCGATGCCTGATGTGACCGAGACCGACGTTCTCCACGGCATTGCCCGTAGCGATTTTATCAAGCACAGCCTGCAGCGCCATCATGAAGCCATGGCGAGGCTGGCTTCATCGCGCTCACTCAGAGATCCCGTAACGCCAGAGTATCTAACGGCACGCTGGCAGGAATATCTCAGCCAGGTCAGCGATGAGCCACAACTCCACAGGATGCTCCGTCAGTTCCGTATGGAAAGCCAGTTCCGCATCATATGGCGTGATCTGATGGGCTGGTCAGACCTTGCCGAAATCATGGCGGCGACCAGTCAGCTGGCGGATACCTGCCTCGAAGGTGCTCTGAACTGGCTTTACAGTGATGCCTGCGAGCAATCGGGCACGCCTTGGGGCATCAATCCGCTCACAGGGGATGACTCACCGCAGCCGATGATTGTGCTGGGTATGGGCAAGCTGGGAGGGCGTGAGCTGAACGTGTCGTCGGATATTGACCTGATATTTGCCTACCCAAGTAAGGGCGAAACCAGAGGCGGTCGCCGTTCCCTCGACAATGAACAGTTTTTCGTGCGGCTTGGCCAGCGGCTGATCCAGGCGCTGGACCAGATTACCGGGGACGGCTTCGTATTCCGCGTGGACATGCGGCTACGCCCCTATGGCCAGAGCGGCGCCCTGGCCATGAGCTTTTCAGCACTGGAGACCTATTAT
>JBDNIR010000552.1:0-3209 GCA_041688195.1 Marinobacter sp. | reverse complement strand
TGACATGCTCTTGTGCATAATGCCGATGCCGCCTTCCTGCGCCATAGCAATGGCCAGATCCGCATCTGTGACTGTATCCATCGCCGACGACAACAAAGGAATGTTCAGTTTGATGTCTCTGGTCAGCCAGGTTTCCAGGCTCACCTGATGTGGCAGCACCTCGGAGCGTCCTGGAACCAGCAGAACATCGTCAAACGTGAGGGCTTCTTCGACAATTCGCAGCATTGGGATACGCCTTTTGAACATGCTAGATACTGGCAAACGGCAGTCGGAACCGCATCGCCCGCAGGATAGTCATGCTGGTCATTAACATCCTTGAAATGGAAAACGTCGATCCAGAGCAGCCTACCTCCGTAGTAGCCTCGGTAGCGCTTAAAGCCCCGCTGGACTCGAAGACCTTCAGGTCACATCAGTCGAAAACCTCGGTTCAGGCTACATCGCTCGCCAAGATCTTTCAGATCCAGGGTAATGTTGCGGTAGCTATAGACTCCGCTACTCTGCCACTCTCAAGTCAAGAGTGCTTGATAAAACCCAGCAAGCGTCGGTTCTGTTTATGATAACGCTGTCAGCGTGTCTGCTGTATCGGGGGCCTGTTAGACAGAGTAAACTGGCGCAAGTACACAGGAAAGGCATCGGGATAAATTTTATGTTTATTACTCATCTCAAGCTTCAAAACTGGCGGAACTTTCGGGAAGTGGATGTTGCCCTGTCTGACAAGACATACATTCTGGGCCCAAATGCCTCCGGTAAATCCAACCTGCTCGATGTTTTTCGGTTTCTCAGAGATATCAGTAAATCCCAAGGGGGCGGTTTGCAAAAAGCTATCTCGGATCGTGGTGGTTTACAGAAACTTCGTTGCTTGCATGCAAGACGTCCACCCGAAGTGATGATCGAAATCACTATTTCGTCTACACCAGACGGTGAGCCTGAGTGGATTTATGAGCTTGCGTTCAAGCCCGAGGGTAAAGGGCGACAACGCACCCTTATTACTCGAGAGAATGTAAAGAGGAATGGAAAGGTATTGGTAAACCGGCCGACCCCTGATGACAAAAAAGATCCTGTTCTCCTGACGCAAACCGCACTGGAACAAATCCAGGCAAACGTCAATTTTCGCGAGATAGCCGCGTTTTTTTCTAAGACAACGTATCTCCACTTGGTCCCTCAGTTACTCAAATACAGCGACCTAATTGGTGGTCGTGAGATTGAGGATGACCCATTCGGTCAGGGGTTTTTGGATCGAATTGCCAGAGTACAGCCTACAACTCGGGACAGACGTCTGAAAAAAATCGAATCTGCATTATCGCTAGCTGTTCCGCAGTTTCGTCATCTGAAATTTGTGAAAGACCAAGTCACAGGCCGGCCTCATCTAGAAGCCCAATATACGCATCATCGCCCAAATGCAGGATGGCAGCGTGAAGAGTTATTCTCAGACGGGACACTTCGCTTACTTGGGTTGTTTTGGTCACTTCTTGAAGGCGATTCGCTTTTATTACTGGAAGAACCGGAATTATCTTTAAACGACGCTATCGTAAGGGAGATTCCTTTAATTTTTCATAAAATACAGAAAGACAAAAGGAAAAAGCGGCAACTAATTATCAGCACTCACAGTGAGGCTCTCCTCAGCAATACAGGCATCGATGGCAGGGGTATCTTAATACTTGAACCCGGCCCTGAAGGCTCAACTGCAAGGACAATTAACGAATCCGAGGAGCTAGCACTCAAAGCCGGATTATCCGTCGCAGAAGTCGTTCTTCCGAAAACACGACCTGACAAAGTAGACCAGCTTGGATTTTGGCCATGATAATGGGACTTTATATCGCCACGGAAGACGAGCTTTCAGAAGCTGTGGCATTAAAGCTTCTCAGTCAGTATGGGAGTTGTCTGATAATATTCCAATGTTTACGCAGAGGTGGATTCGGATATTTGAAGTCTAGAGTCCGCAGTTTTTGTGAGCTCGCCCGTCACTCGGCAGTATTGCTGATTACCGATCTGGACGATAAGCCTTGCCCGATTAGTCTGTTAAATGACTGGTTCTCCAAAGATATAAAGCCAGAGTCTTTTATCGTGCGGGTCGCCGTCCGAGAAATTGAAGCTTGGATATTAGCTGACCATCTTGGGATAGACCGTCTACTCGGCAAAAATGTAGGTAAATTACCTGAGAGCCCTGAGGACCTCCAGGATCCAAAGAAAACCCTGATTCAGCTAGCCCGGAAAGCACCTAAAACCGTCAGAGAAGATCTCGTTCCCAACCGCAATGCAAAAGCATCCCAAGGGATCGGTTACAACAGGACTCTCTGTGAGTTTGTAAAGACGAGCTGGAGTCCAGAGGTAGCTAGAAAGCGTTCAGATAGTCTCAATCGAACAATTCAAAGGATAGTAGAGCTCAACGAAAGACTAAGTGTTTCATGACACCAGCCATCAACCTCGCCAGACAAGCGAAAGTCAGCCATACGATCCACCAGTACAATCATCATCCCACCAGCGAATCCTATGGTCTGGAAGCCGCAGAAAAGCTGGGGCTGAACCCGGTGCGGGTGTTCAAGACCCTGGTAGTGTCACTAGATGCCGGGGAACTGGTGGTGGCTGTATTGCCGGTTTCCGCGATGCTGAGCATGAAGCTGGTGGCGCACGCTGTTGGCGGCAAGAAAGCCGCCATGGCGGATAAAGGCAAGGTTCAACGCTCTTCCGGGTATGTGCTTGGGGGTGTCAGCCCACTCGGGCAGAAACGGCCGTTGAGAACCCTCATCGACAGCTCAGCCCGCCAGTTCGAGACCTTGTTTATCAGTGCCGGGCGACGGGGCCTGGAAATTGAGCTTGCCCCGGGTGATCTCGCCCGTCTGACCAACGGCCAGTTCGCCGACCTGCAACAACGCTGACCCGCAACCACAAAAAAGCCCGGAGAGCATTGTAGCCGTCCGGGCTTTGCCAGTCAGGTCGGATTACTTGATCTGATCACGGGCATCCGCGAGGATTTTGTTGAAGGTCTCGCTTGGTTGCATGATCTTGCAGACCTTTTCCGTAGAAGGGTGATAGTACCCGCCAATATCCGCTGGCTGACTCTGAATCAGACTCATCTCTTCCAGAATCTTGTCCTTGTTGGCTTCAAGTTGTTCCGAGAGATTACCGAAGAAGGCTTTCAGGTCCTTGTCTTCGTCCTGGTTTGCCAGCTTCTCAGCCCAATAACGGGCGAGGTGAAAATGACTGCCGCG
>JBDNIR010000137.1:0-11705 GCA_041688195.1 Marinobacter sp. | reverse complement strand
GTCGAGCTGTGGATCTCTCATGCGGCGGCGGGTAAATTCAGAACTGTAATCCGCCAGCCGCTCGGTGTCACCACGCTCCTCGATCCAGCAATCACGAAGCGGCGACAGCCCCTTACGCAAGTCGATCTGCACCTCCGGATCGCTGTAGGGGCCGGAGGTATCGTAGACGGTCACCGGAGTATTTTTTTCACCGCCCATTTCTGTTGGCGTATCACCGACAGAAATTTCCCGCATAGGCACCCGCAGATCGGGTCGGCTACCCTGTACGTAAATCTTTCTGGACTGGGGCAGCGGTTTGATGGCTGCGGAATCGACTTTGGCTGAATCGCTGAGATAGGAAGATATTGTTGTCATCTTGCGTCCCCGGGGTTGGGTAAGAAACGGGTCGCGTATGACGGAGCAGTAATCACAGAGCAGGTCTGTGTCTTTGCTGCATATTGTCTTAAATCCCTACGCCGGTATTATCCGGATCAGGTTGCGGGTTCTGCATGGCAATCTCAGCCGGCTGTCAGATGTTCTGACGCCAGCACCCCGTCAAGACGCGAATTCGATGTAATTGGCACATACAATCGATGCCGCTTACAAGTGTAGAGCTGGGATCATTTTTTGTCCATAATGACCGGCTATTAATCCGGTGACCAAAAGCACCCCCACGACGTACTCGGGAGTACGAATGAAAAAATATTTAGTCATCGCTATGACAGGCCTTCTGGTCTCCCAGAAAGCATTATCCCTTGACCTGGTGGAAAGTTACGAAAAGGCGATTGCCTACGACTCCGGTATTGCCGGTGCCAGAGCCACACTGGATGCGACTGAGGAAGCGACGGGAGTAACACGAAGCTTTCTGCTTCCCCAGCTCAGCGCATTTGGCGGTGCGACCCACGACGACTCGGACGAACCGACCAGTAACGACAGCTACAAGATTCTCCGTTATGGTTTACAGCTGACTCAGCCGCTGTTCCGGGCTGAAGAGTGGTTCCGGCATGACGTCAGCAAACTGGACACAGACGCCGCCAGAGCCGATTACAACCTTGCTCAGCAGCAGCTGATACTGGATGTTGCCACTGCGTATTTTAACGTGCTCAGGGCAAACGATGCGCTGAGCACTGCACGGGCAACGGAAGCAGCTATCCAGCGGCAGTACGAACAGGCACAGGAACGGTTCGACGTTGGCCTCATAGCGATTACCGCCGTCTTCGAAGCGAGAGCAAGCTTTGACGACAGTAAGAGCCTGCGCATTGCGGCGGAGAACGACCTCAATGTTGCCAAGGAGCGACTGGCACGGCTGACGGGCGAGTACGCCACCAGCGTCGAGAACCTGCGCCAGGAGTTTCCTCTCAGCAGGCCCACACCAATGGACCCTTCCGTCTGGGAAGAAACTGCCTTACAGCAGAACTGGTCGATTCAATCAGCCAGTCACGAACTGGCAGCCACCGAAGCGCAATTGAAGGTAGCCAAGGCAGGGCACTATCCGACACTTGACCTGACAGCTTCCCACGCTAACTCCGATCTCCGGGGCCTGGGTGGCTTTTCTGGTGTGCAAACTCAGGGTGGCGGTACCACAACCATTAACTCAATCAGCCTTGAACTCAACATTCCGCTGTATAGCGGCGGAGGTACCCAGGCAGGTGTACGTCAGCAGAGGGCATTGGTAAGGGTCTCGGAACAGCAACTCAACACGACGCAGCGCGATGTCAGAGTGGACACTCGCAGCCTTTTCCTCACCGTAAATAACAACATCGAATCCGCTTCCGCCCTGGAGCGGACAATCATTTCCCGTCGCAGTGCTCTCGAAGCAACCAGAGCGGGATACGAAGTCGGCACACGAAATATCGTCGAAGTTCTGGATGCGGAGCGTAATTATTACGTGGCGCTGCGGGATTTTGCCAATGCCCGTTACGACTACGTGGTCAACACGCTGACGCTAAAACAGGCGGCCGGAACTCTGAGCCCACAGGATCTGATTGATCTTAACCGCTGGTTGAGCGACACGGCACCAGGCATAGAAGCGCTGGCCAATGGCAGCAAAACCATAGACGACCCCACGAGCAACTGAGTCAGGCGGGCATCACACCCGCTCGATAATGCCCGTTACAACTTTATCCAACGCGCCACGGTTGTCATTGACCACCTTGAGCGCGTTGGTTCCAGCGCGCCGGGCAGCGGGCCGATCCTGAATCAGTTGTGATACGTAATCCGCCAATTCCCCGCTGTTGTGCGTGATACGCAAGGCGTTTCCGGCATTGAGACGCTGGTAAATCGTCTCAAAATTGAACACGTGCGGCCCCGATATCACGGGTATTCCCCAAGCGGCGGGCTCCAGCGGGTTGTGCCCGCCGCGCTCAATGAGTGAGCCACCCACGAAAGCCGCATCCGAGACACCATAAAACATCAGCAGTTCGCCCATTGTGTCACCAAGGTAAACCTGAGCTGTGCTGCCAGCATCGCCAAGCGAGCGTCTCCCCAGGCTGAGACCCCGAGATGTCACCAGGTCTGCCACTTCATTAAAGCGGTCCGGGTGACGGGGTACGAGAATCAGCAGTGTTGTCGGATGGCAGGCCAGCAATTTTTGATGGGCGTCAAGAATCTGCTCATCCTCACCATCATGGGTACTGGCGGCTATCCAGATGGGACGGGAGGCGTCTCCCAGTCCCTGCCTGAGCAAAGCAGCCTCCGCACGCAATGACGGGGTTATCGCCACATCAAACTTGATACTGCCAGTGACAGACATTGTTTCAGGTTTAGCACCAATTTTCAGGAAACGACGGGCGTCTTCATCTGCCTGTGCGGCAATCCAGCTAATGCTCCCCAGCAGCGGCTTCACCAGGCTCCATACCCGCTGATAGCCCCGTGCAGAGTGGGAAGAAAGACGAGCATTGATAAGAAAAATTGGCACGTTTCGGCTGCAGGTCAGTGCGATCATATTGGGCCAAAGCTCAGTTTCCATGATCACCAGCGCTCTGGGATTAATCCGATCGACAAAACGTTTCACCGAACCCGGCGTATCGTAGGGCGAAAACGCATACTGAACCTGATCACCAAACATCGCTTTGGCACGCTCAGAACCGGTGGTGGTCATGGCGGTCATCAGAATCGGTACCGACGGATTGCGGCGCAATAACTCTTTAACCAGCGGCGCTGCGGCGATCGTTTCACCGACCGAGACGGCGTGTACCCAAATCACGGGCTCAGGAGAAGGCGCCACATAACCCAGTCGCTGCTGCCAGTGCAGCCAGGTTTCCGGAGACTGGCGGCCCTGCCACCAAAGACGAAGAAGCACAAAAGGCAGTGCCAGCCGAAAAAAAAGTGAGTAAAAAAAATGCAGCATTGTGGCTCCGGACTGGATGGTCGGGCGTCATTCTACAGAAACCCCCAAGGTTTCGCTTGCTTCCCTCACCGCCAGGCAGGTTCCGCTCTGCGGCGGAACAAACCGAGCTTATACCTGGCGTGCTTACACTGCTAAACTACCGGTTTGACGAGACATTCCCCTTTATTCTATGCCAACTATGCCCGTTAACAGGACGAATTGATCCCCGTGAGCAAGCCCAGGAAGAAAACCAGAGACATGGATTACCGTCACTATCGGCACCCTCGTTGGTGGCCGACCTGGGTCAGTGTGAGCCTGATGAGGCTGATGGCGATGTTACCGATGAAGCTGCAGTGGCGACTGGGCACCTTGCTGGGCGAGTTGGCATTCAGGACACTGAAAAACCGGCGTCACATTACCGAAACCAACATTCAGCTGTGCTTTCCCGAACTCAACGATGGAGAACGATTGGCCCTGGTGCGCAAATCCTTCCACTCCAACGGCATCGGTGCGATGGAAATTGGCGCTGCCTGGTTCCGGGAGCCGGACGCTCTGAAACACCTCACGTCTGTTAGCGGTCTGGAGCATATCGACACAGCTCTGGCCAAGGGCAAAGGCGTACTTTTGTTGGGCGGGCATTACAGTACGCTGGACCTGGGCGGCAGCCTGATGTCACTGTTTATTACTGCGGATGTCATGCAACGTGACCACAATAATCCGCTGATGAATGCGGTGATGACCCGGGCCCGGGAACGGCGATATGGCGTAGTTCTGGGTAACAAAAACCTGCGAGGCCTGTTAAAACGACTTAGGGAAAACCGGATCGTCTGGTACGCGACGGACCAGGATTACGGCCGCAAAGGTACCGTCTTCGCGCCTTTTTTCAACGTGCCTGCTGCCAGCATTACCGCCACCGCCCGAATTGCCGCCCATAGCGGGTGTGCAGTTATTCCGTTCAGCCATTTTCGGCGCCAGAACACGGTCGGTTACAACCTGTATTTTCATCCGCCACTGGAGAATTTTCCATCAGGGGATGACATGGCAGACGCGACTTTGGTAAACCGGACCATTGAGCAAGAAATCCGGCGCCATCCGGACCAGTACCTCTGGATGCACCGGCGCTTTAAAACCCGCCCGTCCCGGAATGACCCTGACTTTTACCGGACCACAAAAACATGACCGAGACCACATCAGGATCTCCGCCAGCACCCGTGATCTTTCTACTGACCGACAATAAACCGGGGCACTACAACCAGCTCAAAGGCCTGGGCAACCGCCTACGGGTATTGTGCGGCGCGAGCATCCACTGGGTCGACACCACCACCCTCAGAACACCCCTGTGGCGTGCTTTGCTTGGGGTGACGCCAACACTGGACACGAGCTTACCAGCGCCCAGCCTCATTATCGGAGCCGGTACCGGCAGCCACCGTCTGTTGCTGGCCTTGCGTCGAAAGCGCAAAGCCAGGACCGTGGTTTTGATGAGGCCCGCCTTTCCCCTGAGCTGGGTCGACGCTGCCATTATTCCGGAACATGATCGTGCCAAACCGTCCCGCACGACGTTGATTACAGAAGGCGTCATCAATACCCAGACCCCCATGGCACGCATTACCGACAAGCCGGAAGCCCTGGTATTGATTGGGGGCCCGTCACGCCACTACAACTGGGATGACGATTTGATCTTCAATCAGCTTGTCCAGTTGCTGAAAACCTACCCGGACTGGCGCTGGACCATCAGTGGGTCCCGACGAACGCCGGAAGCATTGCAGCAACGCCTTGCTGAGCTTGCCGGGCTTAAGGTTACGGTGGCTGATTCCACCCGGACGCACGTTGACTGGCTGTCTCACGCACTGGCGGCCTCACGGGCGGTATGGGTAACGCCAGACAGCAACTCGATGGTATTCGAAGCCGTTACCGCAGGCTTGCCAACCGGAGTATTTGAACTTACTGCCCGAGCGAACAGCCGTGTGGCCAACAGCGTAGCGGCGCTGATCCAGCGTGGACAAGTCGCCTCTTACAGTGACCAGGCCGCCGTCATGGATAGCCACAGAAAACCCTCCGCGTCACTGTGGGAAGCCGACCGGGCGGCGCGCTGGCTGATGACATTGTTGCCGGCGGGAAAGCGCCGATGAGAATCCTGCAAGTTCTACCGGCATTGTATAGCGGCGGCGTCGAACGCGGCACCGTGGAGTTTGCGTCAGACCTCGTCAAACAAGGCCACGACTCGATTGTCGTCTCAAACGGTGGCCCCATGGTCGGGCAATTGGTGCAACAGGGCTCCCGGCACATCAAAATGCCGGTACACCGTAAATCTCCCGCCTCCTTTGGCCAGATCCGACCGATGCGAGATCTGCTGCGGGAGCTCAGGCCCGATATTGTGCATGTCCGCTCCCGCATGCCCGCCTGGATAGCCTGGTTGGCTCGTAAAGGCCTTCCGCATGATGACCGGCCCGCGTTGGTATCAACGTTTCACGGCATGTATTCGGTCAATGCCTACAGCGCCATTATGGCGAAAGCAGAACATATGATTGCCGTATCGGACTGCGTTCGTAACTATGTTCTGAATAACTTCAAGGTAGCCCCGGAACAGCTCACGGTGGTTCAGCGCGGCGTCGACGTCGACTATTTTCACAATCGCGAACTCGACCCCAGCTGGCGGGACGAACTGCTCAGCGCCAACCCCCAGCTCAAGGGTAAGCGCATCATCATGATGCCCGGGCGCATCTCCCGGTGGAAAGGCCAGCTCAATTTTCTGGACATAATGGCGCTGATCCGGCAACAGAACCCGGATTGCCATGGCCTTGTGGTTGGCGGTGCTGAACCTGGCAAAGACCATTTCATGACAGAGCTGGAGCAACGTCGCAAAGAGCTGAACCTGGAAGGAACCGTCAGCTTCCTCGGTCAGCGCAACGATATGGACAACCTCTACCTGATCGCCAGCTTGGTCTGCCACATGTCTACCAAACCTGAGCCCTTCGGCCGAACCGTCACGGAAGCATTGGCATCCGGTACCCCTGTCGCCGCCTTTGACCGAGGCGGAGCAGCAGAAACCTTACGGGCCTGTTTCCCCGAGGGACTCGTCACGCCCGATGATACCAACGCTTTTGCCGAAACCGCACTCCGACTGATAGCCGCCACCGACCATACTATTGATATCCCCTGGCGGTTTCGCCTTGAGGCCCAGACCGAGACAACCCTGGGGATCTATCGCGCGCTGTTAGCAGCGAACCGGGGTAGCCGTTGATGGCTGACCAACCACTGACCATCGTGTTGATCCTCGCAACACCCGGCACTGTCTGGGGCGGTATGGAGACCCATACACTGAACCTGGCTGAAACCCTGGTGCGTCGCGGCCACACCCTGCACGTTCTGGCCCACAAAGCCTACCAGGAGCGTTTTGATGGTGCGCTTCATTTTCACCCCCTGCCATTTCAGCTCGGTCGACGAAACCCGTGGCTCAGATTTCGTCTTGCCAAAGTGCTGAAGTCGTTCGTGGCAGATATCCATCACGCTCAGGGCAACAAAGCAGCGGGCCTGCTGGGAGCTTTAAAACAGCAATCTGAAGCAGTACGCATTGGCACTGTGCACGGTGTTAAATCCTCTCATCGCGACTTCAGTCGGATGAATGGTGTCATTTCGGTCAGCCGGGCAATCGATGAGCGCCTTGAACACTGGCATACAAAACTCATCTACAACGGCACGGGCGAGCACAATCATTCCGAGCCATCGGCCACGTCCCCGTTTTCCGGGCCCGGCCCCCATTGGGTAGCCGTCGGTCGCCTGGAGCCGGTGAAGGGGTTTGAACGGTTAATTCATGCCTGGAGTCTCGCGAGGCCAAAAGGGCACCTGACCATCATTGGCGACGGCAGTCAGTACGCCGCTCTGGAGACATATATTCGATCTCACGGCCTCGAAGAGCATGTAACTCTGACAGGCTACCAGGACAATGTCCGCGACTGGCTCTGCCATGCCAACGTATGCGTTATCAGCTCGGACCGGGAAGCCTTTTCCTATGTCCTCATTGAAGCCCTGCAGGCTGGCTGCCCGGTGATTTCAACCCCGGTCAACGGGCCAATGGAGCTGCTCCCTCCACAGAGCCTGGCAGATAACTTTTCCCCCCAGGCGTTGGCTGAAATGCTGACAACTCACGCTGATCGTCTTGAGGAACTGCGGCTACTTCAGGCGCCGGCTTTTCTGCGGGCAAGGACCGAGTTCACAGCGGCAAACATGGCTTCGTCCACCGAGGCGTTTTACCGAATGCTGATCGCCGAAAAACACGACCCGCAACCTGCGGCCCCACAATCTCGTCATCTCGGATCATCATGAGGAATTGACGCTCTACCTGGTGGATGGTCTGGACGCACCACAGATAGCGATTTCAGCATCTGGATTTCACGGGCCTTCGCCAATCGCATATAATTTCTGTTCGCCGCAACAATAGACACGCTGAATCCATACCAGCCGTTCAGAACCTGGCGATGGACAAGATAGTATTTGAGGAATTTGACCGGAAACTCGACCGCCAATCGAGCCGTCGATATCTTCCGTCCTTTTCTGGCGAGATAATGCGCCTGTTCTGTTGATAGCTGCAGGTATTTCCGTTCCATCTGCTCCAGGCTGACAAGGGTCCGGTGCAGCACATCGCCCGCGATAAACCGCACCTTTCCCTCACGCACTTTTGGTCGGTCGTCGTTGCTGTCGGGCTCAGGGAATATCTCTGCGCGTTTGCGATTGTACAGCCGCAGAATTTTTTTGGGTTTGTCATGCTGAAACGGATGGCCCGGCTGGGGTTGCGACAACACCCAACGCATCTTGAAACCGGCGGTGTCCGACGAAATGGGCCGGGAAAATAACGTCCTGATGTTCTGAACCAACGCATCGGACAGCACTTCGTCCGCATCCAGATCCAGCACCCAGGCGTTGCGACACAGACTGGCCGCATACGCCTTCTGGACGGCGAACCCCTGCCAGGCGTGATATTCAAACCGGGCGCCATAGCGCCGGACAATCGCCTCAGTACCGTCAGTACTGCCAGAATCGACAACAATAACTTCATCGGCCCAGTCGACAACCTTGCAAAGCGCATCTTCCAGCCGCAGTTCTTCGTTCTTCGTTATAAAGTAGACGGACACAGGTTGCATAATGACATCTCTCGGTAGCGGGTACTGACTGGCTTAAGGCCTGTACATTGCGCATCCCCGCAGACAGTGTTAGTTTTCCCTCGCCTTATTGGACTGCATGGGATTAGATGCGGCATGAAAGCCTTGAAGTACTTTATCATTACATTTTTACTCCGCACGGCGGGACTCCTATCCCTTCGATCGGCCCAGAAAGTGGGCAAAGTACTGGGATGGCTGGCCAGCAGAACGCGAACCCAGTCCCGACAAGTAACAGATGTGAATCTGGAAATTGCCCTCCCGCAATTGAGCAAACAGGAGCGCCAACGGCTTGCCAATGAGTCACTTCGCCACACCGGCATGACCCTGGTCGAAATTCCCCTGATGTGGGAGTGGCCGGTGGAGAAATGCCTCGGCCTGATTCGCGAAATAGAGGGTGAAGAGCTTCTGCATGATGCACTCTCAACAGGCCAGGGGCTCATTCTTCTTGCACCTCATTTGGGCAACTGGGAACTGGCCGGCCTGTATTTTTCGTCCCGCTACAAGATGGCTGCACTTTATAGCCCGCCCAATATGCCCGAATTTGAAGACTACATGATCAAAGTCCGTGGGCGACTCGGCTCAGAGCTTGTTCGCGGTGACCGCCGGGGGCTCACCCGCCTGGTGTCCATTCTCAAACAAGGAGGGGTTGCAGGAATTCTGCCTGATCAATCCCCCAGGGGAAAGGGTAACGCCTTTGCGCCATTTTTTGGTATGGAAGTGAAGACCATGACCCTGGTTTCCAAGCTCATGCAGCGCACCGGCGCTAACGCACTCGTCACCTACGCGGAGCGCTTACCCGATGCCACAGGCTTCCGTATTGTCGTACGACCACCGTCTGATGGCATTAACAGCAGCGACACCGTAGTGGCCGCCACGGCCCTGAACCAATCCATTGAGCACTGTGTCAAATCCCTCCCGGCCCAATACCAGTGGGAATACAAACGCATGCGCCACCGCCCACCAGGTGAAATCAACCCATACAACCCAGACCGGATATGCTGACACCATGAGCAGACTTAACATCGCGTGCAAATCACTGGCGGTTATTGGTCTGGGCGGCGCCCTGCTGTCATCCGCGTTTGTTGCTGGAGCCACCCTGCTCATCGCCATCGCAGGCATTGTGCTGATGCACCGTCACACTCTCGAGAAAGCCGGTTGGGAGAAGCCTAAAGAGCTGCGACTGATTCATTTTGCATTCTGGTTTTTTGTCGCCACCAGTGTCTTTGCCTGGTCACTGGCGGGGTTTGGGTACGAAGGCGTCAAGACACTCGGCTCCGATGCTCGATTTATGCTGTTCTGGCCACTGGTTGTCGGCCTTACCTATTCCGGATGTCGCGCTCCCCACACGTTTGCTGCGCTGGGACTATGCGCACTGGCGGGGCTGATAGCTGTTGTCATTGCTTACGTAAAAACCGGCCATCTGGCAGTGCGTGCCGGCGGCGGAATCAATCCCATCATGTTTGGCAATTTGGCGCTATTAGCCGGCGTAACAGCACTCGTTGGCAGTCTGTATTTTTTTCGTCTCTCCCGAAAAAATCCGGCATTTCTGATGCTTGCTGCTGGTGTGTTGGGGCTCACCCTGGCTGGCCTTTCCGGCACCCGGAGTAACCTGATCGCACTGCCCTTCCTGCTGCTATTGCTGATTCCGCTGCTCAAACCTCGCCTGCGCATTGCCGCAGCGGCCATTATTGCGGCACTCGTCGTTATTGCGCTGGTATTCAATGACCGCGGTTACAGTACCCTGGAAGCACTCGCCGGGGGCGAACTGGAAGACAGCATGACCATCCGGTTTGAACTCTGGCATTTAGCCTGGAACCTGTTTCTGCAAAACCCACTGTCCGGCGCAGGCCTCGATGGCTTTACTCAGGCCGCCGCACAAGCCTCCCGGAATGGCACTATTTCATCGTCTATCCTGGCGTGTTGCACGGGGCACGCCCACAACGACCTGCTCAATCTGGTGGCGACCCGGGGTGTAGCGGGTTTCCTGAGCTGGGCCTTTCTGCTTGGCATACCGCTGGTGGTTTTCAGTCGCTACCTCTTCAGCAAACACATCGCAACCGCCCATCTGGCCGCCGCAGGCACCATGGTGCCGGTAGGCTACCTGCTGTTCGGGCTGACCGAAGCCACCTTGAGCCGAAACCTCTATCTGACATTTTACCTGCTGGCCATTGCCACCCTGTCGTCAGCCCTGCTCATTGAAGTCCGGGCGTCTTATCACCGCCAACGTGCCGTTAAAGTATCGGCAACGGTGATCACCAAAAACGAATCCCATCATATTGCAGACTGCCTGAAATCAGCCCGACTGGTGGCCGACGAAATCATCGTTCTCGACAGCGGCAGCACCGACAACACCGCCGAAATTGCACGGCAATACGCCGACATCGTTGAAGTGACCGACTGGCCAGGCTTTGGGGTACAGAAACAGCGGGCTCTTGAGAAGGCCACCGGCGATTGGGTATTATCCATCGATGCCGATGAACGCATCACCGACGAACTGGCACTGGAAATCAATCATCACCTGGCAGACCCGGATGCCGATGCCTATAAACTGCCTTGGGCCGTGACCATTTATGGTAAGCGTCTGGACTTCGGTCGCAGCGGACGAGCGCCATTACGGTTGTTTCGACGTGAGGGAGTGCGGTTTTCAGATGCACTGGTGCATGAGAAAATCATGATCCCGGAGGGCCGTAAAACCCGGACCCTCCGTGGTCGTCTGACCCACTACACACACCGGGATTTTGGCCACTCGCTGGAGAAGAGTTCGAAATATGCCTGGTTGGGAGCGCAGGAAAAGCACCGACGTGGCAAGAAAACCCGCACAATGCTTTACCCGACCTTTCGCAGCTTACTGACATTTATCCAGGTATATTTCATACGCTTTGGTTTTCTTGACGGTGCTGTCGGCTATCTTACCGCTGTTACCTACGCTCAGGTGACGTTTAACAAATACGCGGGGTTGTGGACTCTGGACCGGATAAAGTCTGCTGAATAATTCCAGATTTAGAACAAACAGCAAACTGTAATCACCATGCCTACTTTATAATTGCAGCTTAACAGGGCAGCCACATAGAAAACCTCATAAACGAAAGGTGATTTTTTGTCGTCCAAACTTGAACATATTATTGTTGGGAAGCGTTTTGCCAATGTGATGGTTGCTTGCATCCTCGGCTTCGTGCTGTTCAAGCGGTTTTATAGGGATCTTGGTGACTTATTTTTTATCATCGCGTTTATCGGAACGGTAG
>JBDNIR010000136.1:0-9903 GCA_041688195.1 Marinobacter sp. | reverse complement strand
CGCCATCGGCGGGTCACTCGGGCAACTGCAAAGGGAAACTGGTCTCTCATAGCTTCATGCTCCATACCGATTCTCTTTATCATTGAAATATGATCAACAGGTAATACTAGTAAGCTAATTATTACAATGAAAACAGAAAAGCAAGTGCACGCTAAATGAGGGAAAACCGAAAGAGGCCAGCCGAACACTAACTGGCCCTTTGGTACTCGTCGTTCAAGGCGGAAGAATCAGGGTCCCCGTATTGGAACTCATCGTTGCGCGGGTCAATCTCCGCCAATACCGTTGAAGCTTCGGGCATGGTGGCGACAAAGTAACCCTGATCCGCCACCGGAATGTCGTAGGTGGTTCGGATGCGGTGGGTAGTAAATATCACCAGCATTACCAATACTACAGCGTTGCCAAGGAACAAGCCCCGGGGGCCGAGCAGGCCAACGAGTTCAGCCATCACGATCGGGCCTATCACGCTGCCTATGCCGTAACTCAACAGCAAGGTGGCGCTGGCAGCGACGATACGATGGTGCTCCATCCGGTCATTTGTGATCGCCACGGCGATGGGATACAGCGCGGCGGAAAGCCCCATGAAGATACCTACAGCCAACATTAGCAACCATAGGTTCGTGGCGCCCAGCACTGCGGCAACCACTGCCGAACCCGCCGCAATCAGTGCGACCCAGCACATCACTCGCCGCCGGTCCAGGCGGTCGCAGATAATACCCAGAGGCCAGGCCACCAGCATCGCCGACACAATCGCTGTAGCCATAAAAATTGAGGTTTGGGTTACGTTCAAGCCAATCAGGGTGGCGTAAACCGGCCCCATGGCATAGAACGAACCCACCAGCACACCACAAATCAACGACCCCGCCACACCGGAAGAGGATTCCCGGAACAGCGTGAAAAAAGACATACGCTCCACCGCCTCAATACGTGGCGCCTCCATCCGGGTCAGGGCCAGCGGTATGAGAGCCATAACCAGAAGAATGGCGGCTATGGTGAACGGCGTAAAACTGGCTGGCTCGCCAAAGTTGACGATCAGTTGCCCGCCAGCGGCGGACAGATAAAACACGATCTGATAAACCGCAAACAGGGCGCCCCGGTTGGCATTGGTTGCTCGGCTGCTAAACCAGCTCTCGATGACAACCAGCACACCCGCAATGCTGAAGCCTGACAACGCCCGCAGAAATGCCCAGAACACCACCGATATCGCCATCGGATAGAGCAATGCGGCAACGGCCGCCAGCGCGGCAAACGCGGCAAACGCGCGAATATGGCCAACACGACCGATTACCCGGTTTACATATAACGTGCCGAAAACAAAACCAATGGAATAACACACCAGAACCCAGCCAATGGTGGCGGGGTCAATAGCTTCGATGCTCATTCGGATGCCCAGCAGCGTCATCAGAAACGCATTGCCACTCACCAGCAACACGATACTGAAAATCAAAGCTGATAACGACGTGACCATTCGGGTCATCCGGCTTACTCCAATCACGGGGGAACAAAAAAGCACCTGCCACGAACATAGCAGGCACAGGGTCGTTATGCCCAATCGCCTATTAGACCAGTCTGAGCTTTCGTGTGCTATTACGCATATGCCGAAACATTTCTCCCTGCCGTCATGGCGGGCTCCCCGACCGCTGTTTCACACTGTTTTACATTAATGCGTCGTAACACACGACCCTATCCCAAAGCTGATAACATAAATTTTCCTGATCAGGGATTGCTCAGATTTTCGTCAGCCAACATGAAGAGCCCATCGTCATGAAGAAAACGGAATGGCCCATCCGCTGGGACTTACTACTTCGCTACCGCCTCATAGAGATCATTGCGTTGTGGGAAGGGCGGCTAACCACCAATCACATTTGCCACGGTTTCGGCATCGGACGCCAGCAGGCCTCGAAGGATATCAATACCTATCTTCGCGAACTGGCGCCGGGCAACCTGGTGTATGACCGCCATCTCAAAGGTTATGTACCAGCTCCGGACTTTCATCCGGTGGTCACCCAGGGTCACTCTGAAGAGTACCTCGACCTGATCACCCGTAACGATGCGCTCAGCCAGACGTTTGAATCGCTCGATATCAGCTTGCCCAACAGCACCGTACTGAGCATCCCGCGGCATCTCGCAGAACCTGCGGTGGTGCGAGCGGTTGTTGCCGCTACCCGTCAGGGCAGGCGCCTGGAAGCCGACTACTTTTCACTGACTGAGCCCCAAAGTGTGAGACGGGTGATCGAGCCCCACACGCTGGTCTACAGCGGTCAGCGCTGGCATGTTCGCGGCTGGTGTGAGCAGCGTGGTGCTTACCGTGACTTTATCCTCAGCAGATTCCGTGGCACCCCGAAAATCCTCAACGAGCGGGGACGGCACACGGTGCACCAGGACGAAGACTGGAACCGCCAGGTAACCGTTGAACTCCGGCCAGACCGGCGGCTTTCACCCGATCAGCAAGCCATCATCGCCTCTGATTACGGCATGGAGAACCAGTGCCTGAAACTGAAAACCCGGGGAGCACTGGCCCGTTACCTGATTTCGTTGGTGGGAATACGTCCTCACATGGTTGATCCGGACCCGTTAGTTCAGCAACTGGAGCTGGCAAACCGCGAAGCGGTTGCAGAATGGATTGGAACCCGCAAAGTCAATCGTGAGGAGCTGGTAGAAAGCTGCTAATCTTAGGTAAATCAACCGCGTCCGGGTGCCCTATCCTCAGTTCACAGAGTCTTCTCGCCGCCATACCGTCAGCCCTCGGGTGCCTCGTCCTTTTGTTGGCCAGCAACCTCAGAGCGGCTGACTGTGGCACGAATAGCACCCCCATTGCCCAGATTCAGGGTAGTGGTGATGTTTCGCCACTGGCCGGTGAAACAGTGACCGTGGAAGGCATTATGACCCTGGACGCCCGCGGCGACGGCGGATTCCAGGGCTTTTATCTCCAGCAGGCCGATCATCGAACCGACAATAACTCTCGCAGCTCCGAAGCGCTTTTTGTCTACACGCCTGAAACCGGCGGCAAACCCGGCCATCGCATCCGCGTGACCGGTCTGGTGAAGGAATACCACGGCCTGACCGAGCTCGTTCGTATCACCGCTCTGAGAGACTGCGGCTCTGCGCCGCTCCCCGCCGCTATCAAGGTACAACTGCCCTGGCCTGAGAGTGTTCACCCTGAACATCTCGAAAATATGCGCATCAGTATCGCCCAGCCTTTGACGGTGATTGATCATTACAATCTCGGTCGTTACGGCGAACTCACCCTGGCGCCAAGCCTTCAGTTTGTTGCAACCCAGACGATTGCGCCGGGGCCTGGCGCGGTGGCACTGGCCGAGATTCAACAGGCCACAAGGCTTACACTTGATGATGGTCGTGGCCAACGGCATCCAAAACCCGTGCCCTATCCGGCGCCCGCGCTTGCACTTGATCACACGGTCCGCGCGGGAGATCGCGTCCAGCGGCTCCAGGGCGTGCTGGACTATCGCTTCGGGAGTTGGCGGTTACAACCGCTATCCACACCCGAGTTCCAGACGGTCAATCCGAGACCGGAATCACCCCGGCGACCGGAAGCCAGTTCTCTGCGCATTGCGACAATGAACCTGGAAAACTATTTCAACGGCGATGGTGAGGGCGGAGGCTTTCCCACAGCTCGCGGCGCTGACAGTCAGGCCGCACTGGAGCGACAGACGGCGCGCCTGGTCGCCACCTTGACCGGCCTGAATGCGGATATTATCGCCGTAATGGAAATCGATAACGACGGGAACGGGCCAGAAAGCGCCGTTGCCCGGCTCGCTGCCGCTATGGGGGAGGATTGGCATTTCTCGGTGTCCGGACAACGCCATCAGGATGTTATCCGTTCGGCTTTTCTGTTCGATTCCGAAAAGGTGCAGGTCAGCAGTGCGCCCAAAACCATTACCACCGGACCCTTCCACAACGCGGGTCGGGTGCCATTGGTACAGACTTTCCGGGTGCCGCACATTGACCGCAGGATTCGAGTGGTTGCCACCCACTTCAAATCCAAAAGCTGCCGGGGTGCACAAGGCCTGAACCAGGATCAGAACGACGAACAGGGCTGCTTTGGAGCCACTCGAACCCGAGCCGCCGAAGCGGTGATCGGCTGGCTCGCCGAGACCCAACCGGAAGCAAATAACCCGGCGGATTCTGACGGCGTTGCTTATGTTGGCACCCTGATCACCGGTGACCTGAACAGCTACGCCATGGAGCCGCCACTGACGCGCTTCCGTGATGCTGGCTTTGTGGATCTGGTCAGACACTTTCAAGGCCTTGAAAGCTACAGCTATCGCTACCGCAGTGGCGCTGGCACGCTCGATTATATGCTCGCGGATGCAACCCTCAAACCCCATGTGATGAACGCCGCAAGCTGGGCGGTAAACGCCGATGAGCCTCCGGCGCTGGGTTATGCAGACCAGTCCAAGCCGGTCTCAGTGCCCTGGCGGTCGTCCGATCACGATCCGATCATCGTGGACCTCGCACTTTAAGCCGCCCGCTCAAATTTCCAGCTGCCTGAATACCCACACTGCGAACTAATCGATACCAATCAGCTTGTGCATCTGCAGGGTAAGCCGCCAGCGTGGATGCGCCAGGCAATATTCAGTGGCCTTTCCGGTATTGCTCTGTTTGATCAAATCCTCCCCTTGCACCGGCGCCGTTGGCGAGGCCATAGGTGACACAAAATAATGGCTGGCCTGAATGTGCTCAAATGCTTCGGGCATGGCCTTGGGCTGAGGAAATACCATCTTGAGCTCATCACACCGGGTGATCACCACCGGGGCATCCGCTTTAGGCGCGACACACAGCCAATCGATACCGGCGGGCGCCGGGAGCGTACCGTTGGTCTCTACCCCGACTTCAAACCCGCGCTGGTGGAAACATTCAATCAGCTCTTCATCCAGTTGCAGCAGCGGTTCGCCTCCGGTACACACCACATAGGGCTGGCCCGGCGCGTCCGGCCAGAGTGCGGCGATGTGGTCCGCCAGCGCCATGGCAGATTCAAAACGGCCGCCGTTCTGGCCGTCGGTGCCGACAAAGTCGGTATCACAGAAGTTGCACACAGCCGTGGCGCGGTCGGCTTCCCGCCCGTTCCAGAGGTTGCACTTGCTGAAGCGACAAAACACCGCCGCCCGACCGGCCTGGGCGCCTTCACCCTGCAGCGTGTAAAAGGCTTCTTTAACGCGATACATCAGGCGTCACCTTTGTCATGGTGCTCATAGCGCAGCGGGTCCTTGAGGCCGTGAGCCGCAAAGGCTTCGAGCCGCTCAGCGCAGGAGCCACAAATACCACAAGCAAGATCACGCCCGTTGTAACAGGTCCAGGTCTGGCTGTAGTCCAGGCCCATGGCAATGCCTTCGGCCAGAATTCCGATCTTGTCTGATCGGATATAGGGCGCCTCAATCCTCACCGGCTCATAGTTGGCGACCCGGCAGACCGCATCCATCTTCTCAACGAACTCCGGCCGACAATCCGGGTAGATCGCATGGTCACCGCCATGAGCCCCGTACCAGACCGACACCGCGCCTGCAGTAACCGCGTAACCGGTGGCAAGGGAGAGCAAGATCATATTGCGATTGGGCACCACCGTCGCCTTCATGCTCTGCTCAGCGTAATGGCCTTCTGGCACGTTGATATCGTCGGTCAACGCTGAGCCGGCCATAACTGTCTTTAACGCCCTGATATCAACCACCTGATGCGGAATTTCCAGGCTTTCACAGACCGCACGGGCACAGTCCAGCTCGCGGACATGGCGCTGGCCGTAATCGAATGATAGTGCGTGCACCTCGTAGCCTTCCGACCGGGCGCGATGCAACAGGGTGAAGGAGTCCATACCTCCGGAATAAATCACCACAACGGATTCAGACATAACCTCAAACACTCTTATCTGAACGGCTCACAGAGCCGGGGTGGATCGCGGGCTCATGGCACCTCTGCCTGCCCACAACGAAACTGTCATAAGACCAGTGGACATATTGTAACAGTGCGGTGACAGGATAGGTTCGCGTCCTTCAGGATAGACAGTTACACTTTGCCCATAGCAAACTTATAACAACCGTGCGGTATGACAGCTCAAACCACCCCTGCTTTTTTAGATTTTGAAGCATCAAGCCTCGACCTGATCGCTAGTTACCCGATTGAAGTCGGCGTGTGCCTGCCCGATGGTTCGCTTCACAGCTGGCTGATTCGCCCCCATGTGCTCTGGCTGGACTGGTCTGAGAGCGCTGAGCATGTGCACGGCATTGCTCGCACGACGCTGGAGCGGGAGGGCTTGGAAATCAGTGAGGTCACTCACACCCTCAATGAGTTGCTGACCGGGCCGGTTTTCTGTGATGCCTGGACGTTTGACAGTTTCTGGCTGTATCGACTGTACAAAGCGGTCAACATGACGCCGTCATTCCAGCTTGAGTCGGTTTCCATGCTGCTCTCGGCACCGGAAGTCCAACGCTGGGCAGACACTCGTCACCGGGTCATCAGCGAACTCGGGCTGCCGATACACCGGGCTGCCAATGATGCCTTGATTCTCCAGCGGACCTGGCAGGAAGTCACGCTAGAATCCCGCTCAGGTGGCAAGACCGACGTACGCTGATTTCAAGTCATCGAGTCGTATTACTTCAGCGGCATCCCGGCTCATATATTCCAGACAAAAAAAAGCGCAGCCTAATCAGGGTGCGCTTATAAAAAAGGAGAGATCCACACAGCAACTGGCGGAGGAGCGAGCTACTGTGAATTGCACAACGTAAAACACGTGACAGGACGAATTATCTACGCCGCCGGACGCCACGTCTGTAGGGGTTTGCCGAGATTTGCAAAAATTGTGATTGAGAGGTCTAGTGTGGTGCTGGTCAAGATTTACCGGGGTGTAGCCCGAAGGCCGATTATCGAGGTGCGTATCCATTCCGGTCTCATCCATTGAGATGTCCTTTTTGAACTGGTACTGCCCTGTTAACCCATTCCAATTACTTGACTCTGCGTGACTGTCAGACAAAACGCAATAAACATGAACAGTTATTCATACTATCATAACGAGGCGCTCAAATACCCGACGCTCAAAGCCCTGCTATAGTTCCCTTAAAGATCACATTACCGGAGGGGAAGCCCATGCACCAGACCTCGGTTGCGGACACGCTAAGAGAGTATCTTTCTTTATTGGAATTGCTGGATGATGCGTACTGGGAAGCCGGGACTATCGCTCACAAGGACATGATCTACGACATCATCAGCATCTTCAGTCAAGAGGTAGCTGAGCTGAACAAGCTGAGCGTGATGGACCACCATTATCCTTATGAGGTCATCACCGAAGGTATCCGGAGAGTGGTTCCCAAACTCGAACGGCTGGACGATTTCCGGGAAGAAGTCATCCAGCGCACCCAAACCCTCACCGATTTCAGGGACATCCTTTCCTCTGTACTCGGCATTCTCGAAGAACAACTCCGGACGGTCTGATCACGCCGCGACCAGAGGCCTCTGGTTTTCCGGCCTGATCGGAAACTCGCGACAAACGGTATAGACAAAGCGGGCCAGCGCGGGCAGCTGGTGGGCAAATATCGGTAACCCGTTATTGAGCAGACTGACGGAAATATCACGGGCCGAATCGGCCCAGCAGAATTTGTTGATCAGCCCTACATGGCCAAACGCGTGCCGGCTTTGCTGACCCCAGAGCCCGACCGGGTTACCACCCAGCATCAGGCCCGCACTGAACCGCATGGGGATCATCATGGTCCGGTCAATCTGCAGGGAGCCATATTGCTGGATAGCCCGGCGGATGGTCATCGGGTCACAAATTTGCTTACCCTGCCAGACACCGCCATTCAACATCATCTGAAAGAACCGCCCCATTTCCTCTGCGGTGCCACACAAATTACCCGCTGGAATAACAGCCTCCTGGAAGCGCGGATCATTAACCACCTGCTCAACAGTCCGAATGTCACCGCCCAGTGCCCGGCTCACGATCCAGGAAACCGGGAAGCGGGGATTCGGGCCGGTGGCATAGGTCAATGCCAGTTCATGCACCTGTGCTGGCGAAATCCCGTAGGTGAACCATTTCATTCCCATGGGCTGGCGGATGTGGGTATCGAGAAAGGTTTCGATGGACTCACCAGTCACCTTTTCAAGTATGCGCTGCAACACATAGCCACCGGTAATAGCGTGATAGGCGACCCTGGTTCCGTCTACCTCCACCGGTTCCGCCTCGCAAAGCAGGCGCCAGATTTCATCCTTTTGCCAAAGCACGTCAATGGACGTGCCCCGGGGGGTGGCCGGAATCCCACCACGATGGGAAAGTATCTGGTGAATGGTAATGGTGCGCTTGCCACCCTGGGCAAACTCGGGGCAATAATAGGATACCGGGTCCGGCAAATTGACTCGCCCCTGTTCTACCAGGATGTGAATCAGCAGGGCGGTTACCGCTTTGGAAGCGGAAAAATAGCAGAACGGGGTCTCGGTAGTCATCGGCACTTTGACCGAGTGCCGGTTATCCTGCGGGCCATTACCGGCGGCGTGACCAATCGACCGGTGCAGGATCTGCTCCCCCCGGTGCCGGACTGAAAGCTGCATTCCCGGGTGAGTACCGGTCTGGTAGAGCCTCTCCACGCTCCGCCAGATGGCGTTGACCGAGCCTTCACTGACGCCGACGGCGTCCGGGTTTTCTCCCGACTGGTCCCGAAATGTAACGGAGTCCAGATCCCGGGGTACTTCACAGGTATTCAGAGCGCGGCGGGCAAGTCGATTCATCAGGTTACACCTTGGCGTCATAGTGTTTGATCATTACATTATTCTTCTATTGGGTACTGACAGAAAACGGCGGTCATAACGGGCTGGTCTACTAGCGCATCAGGCTCATAGCCGGTCAGTTCACGACAACCGTTAGAGATGAATTTCATGGTCCATGAACTCATCGTATAGGCAGCGATAAGCCATTCCGGGCAGGTTGTCAATCAGCGTGGTGAGCTGGCGGTCCTGATGTTTCAGGCGTGCTTCCGCCCTGCGGCTGTCTGTTACATCGAGACCAATAGCAATTGAGCCAACCAGCATCCCGGCTTCATCATAGAAACAGCGGGCGCTCCACGACATTAAGCGCTTCTCACCGCTGCGGGTCCGGATTCCCAGGTTCAAGCATATTGAGTGTGCTAACCCCAAGGAAAGTACTATTATTTCAGTTCTAACCTTAGTCAGTGGTGATGGATAGGATCCCGTTATGACTCCCGCTATCAACGCCGTAAAACAGGCCAGGATCAGCCACACGATCTACAAGTACGATCACGACCCCGCGGCCGATTCCTATGGTCTGGAGGCATCGGAGAAGCTGGAGCTGAACCCGGCGCGGGTATTCAAGACCCTGGTGGTGTCAATAGATGCCGGAGAACTGGTGGTAGCTGTATTACCGGTTCCGGCGATGCTGAGCATGAAGCTGCTGGCACACGCTGTTGGTGGCAAGAAAGCCGCCATGGCGGATAAAGACAAGGTTCAACGCTCTTCCGGGTATGTGCTTGGGGGTATCAGCCCACTCGGGCAAAAACGGCCTTTACGAACCGTCATCGACAGCTCTGCCCGCCAGTTTGAGACCTTGTTTATCAGTGCCGGGCGACGGGGCCTGGAAATTGAGCTTGCTCCGGGTGATCTTGCCCATCTGACCAAAGGTCAGTTCGCCGACTTGCAACAACGCTGATTCACAACCACAAAAAAGCCCGGAGAGCTCCAGGCCATCCGGGCTTTTCTATTAAGGCGGAATTACTTTACCTGATCACGGGCATCCGCAAGAAGCTTGTTGAAGGTCTCGCTTGGCTGCATGATCTTGCAGACCTTTTCCATTGCAGGGTGATAGTAACCGCCAATATCCGCTGGCTGACCCTGAATCACACTCATCTCTTCCAGAATCTTGTCCTTGTTGGCTTCAAGTTGTTCCGAGAGATT
>JBDNIR010000135.1:0-12174 GCA_041688195.1 Marinobacter sp. | reverse complement strand
GCAGGCGTTGCGTTGTATTAAGCAGCGGCTTTGCATAGAGTAACGACGTTACGCGATTCGCACACAGGACTGCATGATTATGTCTCTTAGGGAATGGTTAATTGCCATAGGTACCCTGGTCATTCTGGCCATCGTGATTGATGGGCTCCGTCGCATGCGTCGCGCCCGCAAAGACGCCATGGAGATATCGTCCGGGATGGGTGTAGATGATTTGGAAGAGTCACCGCTGGAGAAAGAGTTTAACCCCGAGTTGCCAAATGGCGGTGCCCGCCCTATTACGCGGGACACTTTGCAAGAGAGGGGGTATCTCAAAAATCACGGTAGAACCCGTTTCGCCAACCCTGAGCCCAAGCCAACCCGGCCAGTGGTCTCCTCCAAACCCGTGCCAAAACCTGAGAAACCGTCTTCTGTCGAGCCTGAACCCCAAGTCAGCGACGATGATCCCGACATTGACGATGGCATTCTGGGTGAAACCCGTTCAGTTCGGGGTGAACCGCAGGAAGCGGGGGCAGAACCGGGGGCTGATGAAAGCCCGGATCAAAGTAAGGCTGTGCCGCCCGTTGTTACCTCGGAAGTCGAAGAAGATACCGCCAGAAGGACGGCACGAGCACAATCCGGTCAGCCTCTTGCCGGAGCCAGTCGCCCGGATGCTCAGGAAGTTGTGGTGATCAATGTGTTGTCAAAGCCGAGCCGGACTTTCAGCGGGCCGGATCTGAAAAAATTGTTTGAGGCCTGTGGCCTGGAACACGGTGATATGGATATTTATCATCGGCATGAGAAATCTAACACTCACAGCCCGGTGCAGTTCAGTGTCGCCAATGCCGTAGAGCCAGGTACTTTCCGCCCCGATGAAATTGCAGGGATTTCCACCCCGGGTATCAGTTTCTTTATGAGTCTTCCCGGCCCGAATAATGCCATGCAGGCATTTGATTTTATGCTCGAAACGGCCCAATGCGTAGTTCGAAACCTGGGTGGCGAATTGAAAGACGAGCGTCGCAGTGTGATGACACCTCAAACGATCGAACACTGCCGTCAACGAATCAGGGAATATGAGCGGAAGCATCACGCCCACCGGGTTTGAGCGCTCCGGAGAGAATCGATAGTCATGCCCGGTTCGCCGGGCTTTTTTTGTTGAGCGAGGCACAGGAAAGCATGGCTAACACAACATCGGTAGCCCAACGGATAGAGACATTGCGTGAGCAACTCAACGATCACAACTATCGATATTATGTGTTGGATGAGCCCCGGGTGCCTGATGCGGAGTACGACCGACTGTTCCGAGAACTGCAGGCGCTGGAATCTGAGCATCCGGACCTTGTGGCGCCGGATTCGCCGACCCAGCGAGTCGGTGCCAACCTTGAAACGACCTTTGATGAGGTGGTTCACCGGCTACCGATGCTGTCCCTCGATAACGCGTTTAGCGAGGATGAACTATGGGATTTTGATCGGCGTGTGAAAGACCGGCTCAAAACAGGCGGGCCGATTGAGTACGTCTGCGAACCCAAACTTGACGGGCTCGCAGTCAGTCTGCATTACGAAAAGGGCCTTCTGACCCGCGCAGCCACCCGGGGCGATGGCTATGCCGGCGAGGATATTACGGCCAATATCCGAACTATTCCCTCTGTGCCCCTGCGCCTACGGGGCGAGGGCTTTCCTGATCTGGTGGAGGTGCGGGGTGAGGTCTATATGCCGCTCGCAGGTTTTGCTGCGCTCAACTCACGGTTGTCAGACAGGGGCGAGAAAACCTTCGTCAATCCACGCAATGCGGCAGCCGGCAGTTTGCGCCAGAAGAACCCGAAGATAACGGCCCGCAGACCGCTTGAACTCTGCGGTTACAGCGTGGCTGTACTGGAAGAGCAGGACTTGCCAGATAACCACTGGGACTGCCTCAAGCTCATTCAGCAATGGGGTTTCCGGATCAATAGCGAGATGCGCATAGCCGAAGGCGTCGAAGAGTGCTTTGAGGCCTACCAGGCGCTTATGGAAAAGCGGCAACAGCTCCCCTATGACATCGATGGTATTGTTTTCAAGGTCAACGATTTTGCGCTTCAACGAGCGCTGGGCTTTGTTTCCCGGGCGCCGCGCTGGGCTATTGCCCAGAAGTTTCCGGCCCAGGAAGAGCTTACGGTGATCGAAGGGGTGGAATTTCAGGTTGGCCGCACCGGCGCCGTCACGCCGGTTGCCCGCCTGCATCCGGTGTTTGTGGGTGGGGTTACCGTCAGCAATGCCACGCTTCACAATATGGATGAAGTGGAGCGTCTGGATGTTCGCATTGGTGATACCGTGTTTGTACGCCGTGCTGGCGACGTTATTCCTCAGGTCGTCAAGGTTCTGACAGAACGTCGCCCTGCAAATGCACAGATTATCCAGCGTCCGACTCACTGTCCGGTTTGTGGCTCGGATGTTGTGCAAATCGAAGGCGAGGCCGTCGCCCGCTGCTCCGGTGGGCTTTATTGCGCTGCCCAACGCAAGCAAGCAATCAAGCACTATGCTTCTCGCAAAGCTCTGGACATAGAGGGGCTGGGAGACAAGTGGATCGACATTCTGGTGGAAAAAGGCATGGTCAATACAGTGGCGGATCTGTACCACCTCACCCGGGATGACCTGAAAAGCCTCGACAGAATGGGTAACAAGTCGGCAGATAATCTGGTCAATGCGATCGCTTCATCGCGCCATCCGGTGCTCTGGCGCTTTATCTTTGCCCTGGGTCTCCGGGAGGTAGGGGAAGCGACAGCCAAAGCATTGGCAAGCCATTTTGGCACGTTGGAGGTGATTAGCGGGGCATCGGAAGAATCATTGCAAGCGGTTCTGGATGTCGGCCCTATCGTTGCAGGGCACGTGCGACGCTTCTTTGATCAGACCCATAACCAGGAGACGATCAATGCCTTGAAGAGTGCGGGAGTCGAATGGCAGTCTGAAACTATAACGGCATCAGAGCGCTCCTTGAAGGGCGAAACCTGGGTACTTACCGGAAGCCTTTCAGGGATGACCCGGGATGAGGCCAAGGGCAAGCTGGAAGCCCTGGGCGCCAAAGTGGCTGGCAGTGTGTCGACAAAAACCACCTGCCTGGTAGCAGGGGAGGCTGCTGGCTCAAAGCTGACGAAAGCGGAGTCTCTGGGTGTCAACACCATGGAAGAAGCTGAGTTCGTGAAGTTTCTTGAAAGTCACGGTGTCACTTAGGCAGTTCATACGCTTTCCTGTTTACGGCTGGCATCCGCATACAGCCTGAGATAATCCGTGCTGGTCACGATTCCGGATGACTGCCCTTGATGGTCAACAACCAGTGCTGCATTCAGTCGGTGTGCAAGCATCAGCCGCGCGAGCTTGTGGGCATCGGTTTCCAGTGTAGCGGTCAGAAAAGCGGGCAACTCAATTTGAGTGAAGCTTTCGCTTGGGGCCTGGTCGCCATGTTCGTGAAGCCATTCCAGTATCCAGCGCCAGTCCACCAGGCCGGCAACTGCCTCTTCGGCAAGAATCACCAGGTGATGAACCCCGTGTTGGCCCATTTCCCTCATTGCATCGGCCATGGTGGCAGAGGCGGGCAACGTGAAAAGCGCGGGTGTGCATATCTTGGAAACCGGCAGGTAGGCCCGCTCACTTTCTGGCCCGGTGTCCATGGTTTCGCTATATTCTTCAAATGCGCGTTTTGCGGTGGCCTGCTGGGCATTCAGGAAGGCGGCGTCAGTCCCATCATTATGTTTTGGATCGATACGATGGGACTCACTAATGCTATCAACAGCGCCAACACGAGAACCACGGAATATCTCAGGAAGACGGGTTCCCTGTGGTCGGCCGGGTTCACTGACAAAAATCGGCATGGCATATCCACACACACTAGGGTTGATGACAGGTTATCGGCTGACCGCTGTGAAACTCAAACTGTTTTTTCGTGCGCTAACGTTATACAGCCATCATTATACTGATCAGGCCGTTTTTTGTTGTGCCAGAGAACGGCACCGATCCGGCTGTACCCGACATGCCAGCGAGTCGGGTAACGCGCAGGGCTGCCCGGTAATGTAATCGGCCAGGTATTCCGCCAGTAACGGCGCATAAGCGAGACCTTTGCTGCCGAAACCAGTCAGCAAATCTATCCCTTCGAGCACCTGTCCTGACTGGTCGGTCAGGGGGCCAGCGGCAGGCTGGTAGTCGTGAGTGGTACATCGGAAGGCAACTCGTCCGTCCAACTGATCTGACGCTGGCCGGTCGGCTGTCCATAACTGTGGCATTATGGCACTCAACTGATCCAGATTTTCCTCATGGCTGCTTATTCTGAGGTCTGGTGAAGGATCGCGGAGGTCGAACGTTGCGCCGGTCAGACACTGGCCCTGATGGACGGGGTTCAGATAGCAGGGGCCACAAACCACGGACGTTGGCGCATTCACGGTTTCTTCTGTCAATGATGTGACTTGCCCCCGGATGCTTTTGAACCGAAAATCACCAAATACCGGTAACAATTTGGGTATTTGATGGCCTACGCAAAGAACGACTCGCTCTGTCGCAATTTCTGCCTCGCCCTCACCAGAGACGTGCCAGCGCCCGTTGCATGGCATCAGGCGAGTAACCTGGAAGCCAAAACGCAGGGTGACCAGCGGATGGTCCAGTAACTGCTCGCAGAGCCGTGCTGGCTCAATCCAGCCGCTGTTCTGATACCAGAGACCACCGGTTGTGACGGTTGCGCCGCTGAGTTGCCGGGCTTCCTCCAGCCCAACCTGACGGAGAACATCACTCGGGTAATCATTGCGTTCGCAAAAACGACGTTGTCTGTCGGCTTCTTCAGAGCTCCAGGCTAACTGGAGAAGGCCACTTGGATGCCAGCAAGGGAAGTTCAGTTGGCGATAAAAACGCTGACTGTGGAGCAGCGCTGAAAGTGCCAGTTGGCTCTGGGCGTTATAATCAACCCCCAGTTTGACGTAGAGGGCGCCCTGGCGGTTGCCAGAGGCACCAGCGGCGGGCGAGGGCGCCACATCCAGGACAGTGACAGGCCAACCCCGCTCGGCCATATTGCGGGCGAGCAGCGCGCCGGCAATGCCAGCGCCAATAATGGTTGTGGAAGGAGGGTGGCTTTCGGTTTTATCCCCCGAAAGTGCATTGGGCCACAGGCTGCCTGAATGTATTTCATGGCCATACTGTTCTCCGGGCGCTTTGTGTACCTCAAAACCTGCACTAGCGATTGTTGCTAGCGTATCTTCCTCGGCGTCTATGAGTGACACAGTGGTACCGGGCTGACTGTGTTCCAGAATGGCATGAATGACGGGCTTGGTTAAAGCCGACTGTTCTGCTGCGTTCAAGAACCAGGCATCCGCAATAAATCGCATATCAGCCCAGGCTGACAGGGGTTCCTTAAAACTCAGTGTCAGCCGAACCTGACCCTGGTCGAACACTAGCCGATGCAGCCCTGCAACCAACGCTGGATATTGCTCGGCCAGTTCGTCGGCAAGCGGTTTCAGGTGCGGCCACTGCGCCAGCATGCGGCAGAGGTTCTCTGCACTCAGAGGGCGGGGTTCTGCCGCCACAAAATGCAGAACAGCACCTGCAGCAGGTTTGGACTTCTTCCAGGCCTGCCACGTAGCCAGAAAACTCAAACCGGCGCCAAAGCCGGGTTCCGCGACAACGATCGATTGTCCTGTTGAAAGTTTTCGAAACCGTTCAGGCAGAAGGTTGGCTTCGGTAAACGATTCAGTTGCGGCCAAGAGCCTGTCCGCCGAACGAGTGAAAGGCAGACCGGAGGATCTTACGATCGCTTGGTCTTCAATCCAGTCGAGTGCTATCGGCATGACCCGAGGCCCACGCAAATCATTCGTGACTGAAAGTTGTGAATGTGGGGTCTCCATGGCATTCACTCTTCTGTCCGGCGGATATTCTGTATGGTGATGGCTTCAAGGGGTACATCGCCCATGCCGTTCCTGGTGCCGGTACGCTGGCTGGCTATCTCATCAACCACACCCATGCCTTCGATGACACGACCAAAAACCGTATAACCTGGCCCACGGGAACCCGCATCAAGATAAGCATTATCGACGAGGTTGATAAAAAACTGGGACGTTGCGGAGTCCGGGTTGGAAGTCCGCGCCATGGCAACGGTGCCTCGCAGATTTTTTGCTGTCGGCTTGGCTTCATTGGGTACCGGGGGCCGGGTAGATTTCTGATTGAGGCTCTCATCAAAGCCGCCGCCCTGAACCATGAAGCCGGGAATCACCCGATGGAATATAATGCCTTCGTAATAGTCGCTATCCACATAGGTCAGAAAATTTTCAACGGTTTTGGGGGCTAGATCCGGACGCAGTTGTAATTCGATGTTGCCCTCGGATGTCTGTATCACCACGCGCGGGAGGTCAGTATTGGCCTCGGTTTCTGCGTATGAAAAGGCTGGCAGAATCAGGCTGAGAAAGCTGGTCAGAAGCAGCCGAGTGAACAGTCCTGGTTTCTTTACGTCGATGTTCCTTTGATGGGTCGTCACGGATTTTACCTCATGAATTCATTCGTCAGGGGTGATCTATTTTTAGTATCCGGACAGTCTACCAGAACTGGTAGGCATCAGGTCTGAGGAAGAGGAGGCTAACGACTAAATAATATTAAGCACTTGCTAGAATGTTGCTCTGACCAACTGAGGTTTGCTGGCCGCTTGAGCCATAGAGCTTCGCCTGGCCTGCAGAACCCTTGAATATATCCGTGAGCTTGGTCAGGCGATTTTGCAGATGGCTGATAATCCGGCCGTTAACCCGATTACGCTCTTGGCAAGCCTTCAGGGCTGTTTCGGCAGCTTGCCAGAGTGACGTCAGCTCAGACAGGCCGGCACTGCGGATAAATCGGGAAGGTTCGCCGTGTTCCGGGCAGTAACCCATCTCTACAAGTGCATGAATTTTTCGCTTGGCCCGCTCGCGGATTTGCCCGAGCATTCGGTTTTTTTGCTCGGTCGAAGGCTCAATGGCGCGGATATCAGAGCTTTTTAGTTTGGCTTTTTCTTCATCAAGCAGGAAAGCGAGCTGGTTAAGATCGCTCACATCCTGATTGAGTAACTGCTTGAGTTCATCAATTGCGGCCATAAGGTTTTCATCCGAAAATGCTGTTATCCATATCAAGCATTTTCTGGGCCAGCTTCT
This sequence comes from Marinobacter sp., assembly GCA_041688195.1. Lineage (GTDB taxonomy): Bacteria > Pseudomonadota > Gammaproteobacteria > Pseudomonadales > Oleiphilaceae > Marinobacter. The sequence goes on along the minus strand of JBDNIR010000135.1, from coordinate 5,074 downwards.
CAGCGTCGATTTTGTAACTACCGCCTGCCAGCGCCGCTTTGATCTCTTCGATACGCTGATCATCCATTTCCGGATAACTGTCCAGGCGCTGCTCCAGCTCCTTCAGGTTTTTAGCCTGGGCGCTGAGGCTGACGTTTTCGCCACGGGGTGCCGGTGCCTTAGCCTGTTCTGGAAACGGCTGTGGCTTGGTCTGGCTGGCCTGTGACTTATCGGTCGAGGTCTTCTGGGTGTTGACCTGGCTGGGGCCAATTCCATTAAAGTCAACTGTCATAAGTTATGTCCTGCCTGCTCAAAGGGTTGCCGGTATTGATCCTGGAAAACTAAAATATTTGATTAGCTATCGGCAGCGGCGCCGTCTTCTTTAACAATTATCCTACAAATTTGGTGACGCCTTTGTAATGTGGCAAAAAACTGCCGCTTACCGGCAGCATGCTGCCATGCGAGATACTACATCACCACTTCAACATATCCCGGGCCAATGATTTTTGCCCTTACGATTCGGGACGACGACAGATTTTCGATTCTTACCTGTTCACCAACTCGCCCGTTACTGAGAGCCTTGCCGCGGGACTGAACTGAAAAGTTACCGGAGCGGGCGGTAATAATAACATGGTCTCCCCGTGCGACGGCATCGGGAGTAGACACGAGATCAGGTGTAAAAACAGTGCCTGCATTAATAGGGCGGCTGACTTCCATACCGACCAGATTTTCGAGATCCTTAATGGGGCCACGACGGACCGAATTAACAACCACTTGGGAGCTGCTGATCATCTCCTCTCTCAAGCGGTCACCGCGTCCGAGAGGCCGCGCAGCCACAAAGGCCTCACCGCTGATCTCCACAGCGCTTGAAAGGAATATCTTCCACGGTCGATCACCATCACAGGATATCATCAGCCGTGGGTGCATAGAGCGCCAGGGGTCACCACTAAATGCTACCTCCGGGCCAGCAACGCAATCGGCGAGCGTTAACCGGGAATCCAGGTTGCCCAGCTCATAGGTGACCTCATAGCCTTCCGAAGCTTGCTGTTCAACAAATTGATCGAGGAAACCCGTAGCCGCTGCCAGCACTTGTGAAGAGCCATTACCAGAGGGAAATGCGGTCTGGGTAAACAGCGCGGACAGCAATAATCCGGTTAAGATGAAGGTGCGCATTTGCTGAAGTTTGTCCTATGCTTTGCCTGTCTCTGGCAATACACTGGCACGTATACCAGTTTCAGTTAAACATTGTCGGGAAGTTGCCGTTAAGCATGGATACCAAGCCCGATAGCCGTCATCACGCAAGATGTGTGCCGGGCTGGAGAAACGGTTGGCCTAAATTCAGGAGCAGCGGCAAATGGCAGGCGTACTCGATAGCGTAAACCAGCGCACCCAGCTGGCGGGGCAGAACCGGCTCGAGCTTTTGCTCTTCCGCCTGCGTGGGCGACAGGTATACGGCATTAACGTGTTTAAGGTGAAAGAGGTCTTACAGTGCCCGAAACTGTCTTCAATTCCCAATAGTCGAGCCATGATAAAGGGTGTGGCACACATTCGGGGTGAGACTATTCCGATTATAGATATTGGCCTCGCAATCCGGATGACACCCGTCCCCGCGGACGAGGTTGCCACGAGTTTCGTCATCATCACAGAGTATAATCGCAAAACCCAGGGCTTCCTGGTTACCGCTGTTGACCGGATCATCAACATGAATTGGGAAGACATTCTGCCGCCTCCCAAAGGCGCTGGCGGTGAAGTTTATCTGACTGCAGTGACAAAAATTGATGATAAAATAATTGAAATCATCGATGTAGAGAAGATACTTTCAGAGATTTCTCCACTTGAGTCGAACGTGACAGAATCTGTTTTAAGCCGGAGTAGTGAGACTGACAGGGGGGCATTGCTGCCGATTCTGGTAGTGGACGATTCATCGGTAGCGCGTCGCCAGATTGAACGCTGTCTGACAGCGATTGGCATAAAGGTTGTTGCTAAAAATGATGGTAAGCAGGCGCTGGATCTGCTTAAGGAAATGACCTCTGATGGCTCGAAAGCAACGGATCATTTCTCGATGATGATTTCAGATATTGAAATGCCGGAGATGGATGGCTACACGCTGGTTACTCGTTGTAAGAGTGATCCTAACATCGACCCGCTCTATATCATGTTGCATACCTCTTTGAGTGGTGTTTTTAATAAGACAATGGTTCAAAAGGTGGGCGCCAATGACTTTATGGCCAAGTTCAGTCCGGATGAGCTCGCTGAACGTGTAATGGAAATTCTTGATCAAACCTGAGACGGGTTGGTCCCTCGAGCATCAAACACCAGAGATTCAATGAAATCAGATATCACACCCCAGGAATACGACGCCTTCAAGAAATTCCTGCAGGATGCGTGTGGCATCTTGCTCGGCGAAAACAAGCAGTATCTGGTTAAGAGCCGTCTGCGACGTATTCTTGAAGATAACCAGATGACCGGCCTGAGTGGGTTGCTTGAGCACCTGAAGCGCCCCGGCAGGAGTCTGTTACGGGAAGTGGTTGTGGATGCCATGACCACCAACGAAACCCTTTGGTTTCGTGATAACCACCCCTTCCGTATTCTCAGTGACAAGCTGCTGCCCGAGCTTGCGGAACGCAGCCAGTCGCAGCCGATCAGGTTTTGGTCTGCCGCCTGTTCAACGGGTCAGGAGCCTTATTCCATCGCCATGGGAGTGGACGAATATCGGCGTTTGAAACCAGGCAAGCTTAAGGCGGATGTTAAAATTACCGCTACGGATATTTCCAAAAGCGTGCTGGAGGTGGCCCGGCGTGGCGAGTATGAAATGCTGGCAATTGGCCGGGGCTTGTCGCCGGAGCGGCAAAAGAGTTTCTTTACACAATCGACCAACGGGGGCTGGCAAATTCGACCCCAGCTGAAGACCATGGTGGAATTCAAGGAACTCAACCTGCTTGAGCGTTACATGCTAGGCAAGTTTGATGTGGTTTTTTGCCGCAACGTTCTGATTTATTTTTCAGGTGAGCTTAAGAAAGACATCCTTACCCGCATTCACGCCACGCTCAACTCCGGTGGTTACCTCATTTTGGGCGCCTCTGAGTCCCTCAATGGCTTGCCGCACCTGTATGAGATGGTTCAGTGCCACCCGGGCATTATTTACCGCAAAAAGTGATTCCTGACATTTTATGCGGGTAGGTGACCGGTTTTCACCCAGATAACGGTCTCCTGCTCCACAAACGGGTGATGCTGACTCAGGTGTGGGCTCCTTAACCAGGTGCCAGCCGGATACCGGCCTTGCTCATCACAGAATTCGCCGGACAACACAAAGATCTCCTCGCCACCAAAATGCCGGTGGGGCTGGAACTTTTCATGGGCTGGCCATTTAACCAGGGCAACATGCTCGTGTTCGAATTCGTGTAACGGCATCACTTCCAATCCACCATGGCCTGGCAGCCACGCAGCCGTGCGGGTATCGACCTTCACTGTCGCTTTATCACGTTCATCAAACTGATGTAATTTCACCAGCAAAGTACAGCCTTCTTCGCTGAAAGGGGCATGGCCGCTTCCCGGCGGGTTACGCAAATAGGTGCCGGCGCCGTAATGGCCGGTTTGATCCGAAAAAACACCATCCAGCACCAGTATTTCTTCACCCAGAGGATGCATGTGGTGCTGAAAGTGAGCTCCCGGTTCATAACGCACAACACTTGTGGCATGGCCCCGCTCAGCTTTCTCACGGGCAAGGGGTTTACGCAGAACCCCTCCCGCAGGGCTGGGAATCCAATCCTGCTTGGAGGTGTTGATAACCACTTTACGAGTAAAGTCCATGTTTAGCATAAGGGCTCCGACAACAGGGTTGGATATCATATTACGACGTCAGGGTTAAGCTGGATGCTTTGCAGTCCAGTATCCTGAACTGATAATGAATATGCGTCTATATTCCGCGTTGCCATTCATACTCATTTTAAGGGTTAAATTAATGAAAGCTATACGGCTTCTGATACCGGTTGCGATGGGGCTTCTTCTCTCTGCCTGTACCGGTTTACCTGAGGGAATTACCCCGGTAAAAACGGTGGACGTTAATCAATATGCCGGCACCTGGTATGAAATCGCTCGTCTTGACCATTCTTTTGAGCGTGGTCTCACGGATGTATCCGCTGAATACCAGATCCAGAACGATGGCAGTCTGAAGGTTATAAATCGTGGTTATTCAGAAGAGGAGGAGACCTGGGAAGAGGCGGAAGGTCGCGCTGTTTTTGTGGATGACGAACGCAGCGGGCACCTGAAAGTATCTTTTTTTGGCCCCTTTTATGCGTCATATGTGATCTTTCGACTCGATAATGACGAATACAAATACGCCTACATCACCGGTTATGACCGGGATTATCTCTGGTTCCTGTCTCGCACGCCTACCGTAAGCGACGAAGCTCTGAATGATTTCCGGGCTGTGGCCGAAGCCGAGGGCTTCAACCTGGATGAACTGATAATTGTTGATCAGGGCCGTAATACCCAATAAGTCCCAGCATCATCACAAAAGGGTGTTTGAGCGAGTACGTTGTTACTGCTTGCGCCAGACCAGCAGGCGATTATTCGCAGGCATAGGTATGTCGTCTGTTAATGTCAGGCCGACCGCTGAGGCCAACTGATTCAGGTCGTCCAGGTCACGAATACCCATGTGCTCAGCCTGGCTTCGCAAGTGGAGGTCGAACTGGTGGTTGCTGTCACTGGTGTGACGCCCGCTGTACCGAAAAGGCCCATACAGGCAAAACGACTGGCTGCTTTCCATGCCCATTGCCACACCCCTGAACATGGCACCCACTTCCTGCCAGGCCATTATGTGGGCGGTATTGGCTGAAAAGACGCCATCAAATGAGGGTAATGGCCACGGGACGTTGCTGACATTCAAAGCAACTGGCGGCAGGATATTCGGAAGCTTCGCTTCTTCAATACGAGCCTGGCACAGTTCTGCATTGCTCGGATGGTCACTTGGTTGCCATGTCAGGTGAGGCAGAGCGGCGGCAAAGTGCACGGTATGCTGGCCAGTGCCTGTGCCGATCTCGAGAATGATACCTGGTTGGGTAAAAACCGTTCGGATGACGTCAAGAATGGGCTG